>JAJFTZ010000011.1 GCA_021372675.1 Eubacteriales bacterium | reverse complement strand
AAGCCGTTGTGGATACATTGGTTCAAAATGCCGCCCAATTCCCTATCGCGCTCGAGGATGAGGATGCTCCTCGCCCCCTCGTCGTACGCCGCGGCCGCCGCCGCAAGCCCCGCAGGGCCGCCGCCGATGATAACGATATCGTACCGCGTCATCCTTCGGCCCCCTCTCCCAAGGCGTCCTTCGCCGCACCCACAATAAGCCGCGACGCGCCGCCCGTTTTCGTGACCTCGCTTTGCTCTATTTTTAGCTCGCGGGCGAGTATCTCGAGCGCGCGCGGCGTGCAAAAGCCCGCCTGACAGCGGCCGGAGCCCACGCGCACGCGGCGCTTGAGCCCGTCGAGCGTGGTCGCGCCCAAGGGCCTATGGATGGCGTCGAGTATCTCCCCCTCCGAAACGGTCTCGCAGCGGCATACGATGTTGCCGTAGGCGGGCTTTTCCTTTAAAAGCCGCGCGTAATCCGTATCGGAAAGCGTTTTGGGGTCGAAAATGCCCTTGCGCGCGCCGTTGAAATTCGGGTTTCGCGCAAGGCCGAGCTTTTCCCCGATAAGCCCCGCTATTCTTTGGCCGATGGCGGGCGCGGCGCTGAGCCCCGGGGATTCGATGCCCGCGCAGTCGAAAAAGTTTTCCGCGCCTTCCGCCTCCCCCACGATGAACTCGTACCCATCCTCGTGCGCCCTTAAGCCCGCGAAGCTCGTGATGACCTCGCGGAGCGGCACGTTTTTCACGGTGGCGCTTGCCTTTTTTGCGACCTCCTTTAAGCCCTCGGCGGTGGTGTTGGTAGCTTCCGGGTCGTCCACGTCGATGGCGGTGGGTCCTACGATCAGGTTGCCGTGCACGGTGGGCGCCACAAGCACGCCCTTGCCGAGCTTGTTTGGCAGCGCGAAGATCACGTGCTTCACATGATCGCCCACGCTTTTATCGAGCAGGTAATAATCCCCGCGCCGGGGCGTGATGTGTATTTTTCTTTCGGATACCATATTGTGGAAAACACCCGCGTACACGCCCGCCGCGTTGACGACGCATTTTGTTAGAATAACGCCGCCGTCCGTTTCGAGCGCCCACGCGCCGTCTTTCTTAAAAACGTTTTTCACACTTGTGTTGAGCCGGAATTCAACGCCGTTTTTAACCGCGTTTTCCGCGAGCGCTGCGGTGAGCCCGAACGGGCATACGATGCCCGCCGCGGGCGCGTAAAGCGCGGCGACCGCAGCGTCGCTCACATTTGGTTCCATAGCGCGAAGCTCGTCGCGCTCCACGACGCGAAGCCCCTCCACGCCATTTTGAAGGCCGTTTTCATAAAGCCGCATGAGCGCGGAGCGTTCCTCCTCGCGCGTGCACACCACGAGGCTTCCGATGCGCGAAAAAGCCACGTCAAGCTCCTCCGTAAGCTCGCCCATCATGCGGTTGCCGAGCACGTTGAGCTCCGCCATAAGGCTATTCGCGGGCGCGTCGTACCCCGCGTGGACGATGGCGCTGTTGGCCTTGGAGGTACCGCAGCAAACGTCCGCCTCCCTTTCGAGCACCAGAATGCGCGCCGTATAGCGCGAGAGTTCGCGCGCCGCGGCGCAGCCGATCACGCCGGCGCCGATGATCGCAATGTCGTACAAGGTGTTCATCTCCTAACTTCGGGCAAAAGATTCTCTGCAAAAAAACATGGATAAGCGCTCTTCCTATTCCTTCGCCCAGTCGTAGGCGCGCTTCACGGCCTTGAGCCACCCGGAGACGCGCGCCTCGCGCTCGTCCGTGCCGATGGCGGGCGAAAACACCCTGTCTACGGCCCTATTCTTAAGCACGTCCTCCTTGCTTTTCCAGTATCCCGCCGCGAGGCCCGCGAGGTACGCGGCGCCCAAGGCCGTGCTCTCCACGCATTTGGGGCGCTCCACGATCGCGCCGATCACATCCGCCTGCGCCTGCATGAGGTAGTTGTTGGCGCTTGCGCCGCCATCCACCTTGAGCGCGGAGAGCGCGATGCCGGAATCCGCCTTCATGGCGTTCAAAACGTCGTTGGTCTCATAAGCGATGCTGTCGAGCGTCGCGCGCACGATATGGCTGCGGTTGCAGCCGCGCGTGAGGCCCACGATCGCGCCGCGCGCGTACTGATCCCAATGCGGCGCGCCGAGGCCCGTGAACGCGGGCACCACGTAGCAGCCGTTGGTATCTTCAACTTCCATGGCAAGCCGCTCACTTTCCGCCGCGGAATCTATGAGCTTCATCTCGTCGCGCAGCCATTGTACGGCCGCGCCCGCCACGAAAATGCTCCCCTCGAGCGCGTAATTTACCTTGCCGTTAAGCCCCCACGCGATGGTCGTCACGAGCCCGTTCTTCGAGAAAACGGGCGTTTCGCCGGTGTTCATCAGCAAAAAGCAGCCCGTGCGGTAGGTGTTTTTGGCCTCTCCGGGCAAAAAGCAGGTTTGGCCGAACAGCGCCGCCTGCTGGTCGCCCGCGACGCCGCAGATGGGTATCTCCCCGCCGAAATAGCGCGCGTCCGTCAGCCCGAACGCGCCGCTCGAAGGGAGCACAGCCGGAAGCATGCATACGGGGATGTCGAGTTCCGTTAAAATATCCTCGTCCCACGCAAGCGCGGCGATGTTGAAAAGAAGCGTTCGCGAGGCATTGGAATAATCGGTCGCGTGTATTTTGCCGCCCGATAGCTTCCACATGAGCCACGTATCCACCGTGCCGAATAAAAGCTCGCCCCTCTTAGCCCGTTCCCGCGCGCCCCCCACGTTTTCCAAAAGCCATCTGAGCTTCGTGCCGGAAAAATACGCGTCGATCACGAGGCCGGTCTTTGCGCGAAACGCCGCCTCGAGGCCCTTTTCCTTTAAGCTGTCGCAGTAGGCGCTTGTGCGTCTGCACTGCCATACGATGGCGTTGTAAATAGGCTCGCCGGTCGCCTTATCCCAAACCACCGTCGTTTCGCGCTGGTTGGTGATGCCGATGGCGGCGATATCGCCCGCCGTCGCCCCCGCCTTTTGCATGGCCTCCACCGCCACACCGAGCTGGGTGGACCATATCTCGTTGGCGTCGTGCTCCACCCATCCGGGCCGCGGATAAATTTGGGTAAACTCCTTTTGGGCGGCGCTTACGATTTTGCCCTCGCGATTGAACAAAACGCAACGGTTGCTTGTGGTTCCCGCATCGAGCGCCATGATATAGCTTGCCATGAATTTTCCCCCTTCTATCGCTTTTCTAGAAAGAAATCCGAAGCGCTTCCCCTTACATGCGCCAAACCTCGCGGTTGGTGGTGGAAACGGCCATGGCCCCCGCCTCGAGGGCGCGTATCACATCGTCCTTGCTCGAGATGAGCCCGCCCGCTAAAACGGGCGTTTTGATCGCGGCGCACACCTTTTTGATAGCCGGCGGCGATATGCCGGGCATGATCTCGATAAAATCGGGGCGCGCGGCGTCGTAGCTGACCACGTTCGCAAGCGCCATGGAGTCGATGAGGAACACCCGTAATACCGTGCACATGTGAAGCTCCCGCGCGCGGCGTATGAGGTTGGGGCGCGTGGAAAGTATGCCGTCCGCCTCGGTGCACTTTTTTAGGAAGTCCACGGCGATCTCGCGGTTTGAAAGCCCCTCCACAAGGTCGGCATGCACGAGCGCGAGCTTGTCCTTCGCCTTCGCGCGGCGAACGAGCTCCCCGATGTTTACGATGTTCCCGAACAGCAAAAACACGATGCGTATGTCGTCAAGCTCGAGGCAGCGTTCTAGCCCCTGCTCGTCCTTGGCGGCGGCGATCACGGGGCTTTGCCCCACGGCGTCGAAAAATGCCTGATCCATATGCTTTCTCCCCCCGATATGTATGGAAAACAAATACAAAAAAGAGCACGGCTCGAACGGCGGTTTCCCGCCGTTTCTCCCTTGCTCTCATCTCAGGGGCGGATATTTTTCTGTAAACCACTCCATACGAAGCGGCGCGGAATCTCTCCCGCGTCAAAATTTTACCACGCGGGCGGCGCGATTACAATACGAATCTGCTTTCGCCAAAAGGAGCCGCCCTTAAAACAGGACGGCTCCGCTGCCACAGTTTAGCTGAGTTCGAGAATCATCAGCGACGCGCCCGCGCCGCCGCCCAAAAGCACCGCCGTGCCGATCAGGCCCGAAACGAGCTGGAGCTTAACGGTGGAGCCCGCCGTAAGCTGCATCTCCACCTCTGCCTCAAACCGCGCGCGGCCCAGGGAAACGGGGATAGACGCGGGCGTGAACACGCCGCCGTTAATCAGAAGGCGTGTGCCGACAAGGATGCCCAGCGTTGTGTTTAAATGGTAGGAGATGCGATACAGCGCGGTGTTGGGCACCGTGAACAGCACGTTCGCGCCATCCACGGTAACGCCCGAAAGCACCTGCGCATTGGGGACCGGGATATCCACGACCGTTCCTACGATGAGGACGTACGAAGCCCCCGTGGTGTTGGCGCCAAAGCCGACCACGGCCGTGGGTGGCGGCGTGGGCGCGGGCGTGCCCATACTGCCTGTGGGGCCGCCGGGGCCGGCGCCCCCCGCCACACCCTGTGTGCCCGTTGTACCCGCCTGGCCTATCGGGCCGTTGAGCCCCTGCGGCCCCATGGGCCCCTGCGGGCCGACGGGGCCGTCCGCACCCGTCGCGCCTGTCGCGGGTCCACCCGCCCCCGCGGGGCCGGTGGCACCCGTGGGGCCGTAGAGGATGGGCGCGGAGATGGCATCCCCGAGCTTGCCCACGAGCATCATCTGATTTTCGGCGCTTTGGTCGATGATACCGTCCACGCTCTCGTTGATCGCAAGGACATCGTCCACGCTGCTGCCGCCCGGCGAGCCGGGCAAGGTGCCGACGACGTACTGTATAGCCTCGCCCTGCGCGTTAAGGATATGGCCGAGTGCCAGCTCCTCCGCCGCGACGGACGACAGAATCTGGTTAAGGGCATCTTCCCTTGTGATATCCGGGTTTACGGGAAATTGCGGTTGTGACATCGCTCATCCCCCCTAATTCAAACGCATGATCATCAGCGAAGCGCCCGCGCCCGTCAGAAGCGTAAGGCTTACGGCCGCGCCAAACATATAAAGGGAAACGGTCGCGTTCGCGGGGAGATCGGTAACAATTTCGTTGGAAAAGCTTGAAAGGCTCAATCCTACGGGAATGTTCGAGGCCGCTTGCAGCACGGAGTTGACGAGGATGCCCGTGCCGAGCGCCAGACCGAGCGTCGTGTTGATCACATAGGAGATGCGGTACCTACCGGCGGGCGCTACGGAGAACACGGTGTTCGTGCCGTCTACCGTGATGCCCGTGGGGAGCACCTGGTTTGCGGGGAGCGGTACAGGCGTGCCGCCGATGACCGCCGTAAGCCCGCCGCCCGAATTGGAAGCGAACGCTGTGGTGGCCGTCGTGTTGGTACCTGTAGGGCCCGTGGCGCCTGCCGCACCCGTCGCGCCCGCGGGGCCTGCGGGGCCGGCGGGGCCCGCGGGGCCGGTATCGCCCGCAGGGCCGGCGGGGCCGGCGGGGCCTATGGGACCCGTGGGGCCGGCGACACCCGTGGCACCGGTGGGGCCGCCCGAGGGGCCGGTTGCGCCCGCCGGGCCCGTGGGGCCCGTGGGGCCGCTAAGATCGGACTCCGAAAGTGCCTGCTGCATTTTGTTCCGTAGGAAAAGCTGGTTGTAGGAGGCGCGCTCCAAGGTACTTCGGATGCTGTCGTTGATCTCCAGAATTTCCGATACCGTGGGCGCGGGCCCGGTTGCGCCGGTGATGGTGCCAAGCACATATTGCAGCTTTTCACCCTCGGCGTTGATGATATGACCTAAAGCCAGTTCCTCCGCTGCGATGGAGGAAAGGATTTGATTGACGGCGTCATCCCTCGAGATGGGTGGGTCCATGACCGGGAAAGTAGGTTGCGACAAAAAGAACACTCCCTTTCTGTTGTTTGCTGCCAGTATATGCTTACGGACTATGGATGGTTTCACAAATCGAAAACCGGGCGAATATAGTACCTTAGGACGGGGGGGCCGGAGCCCCGCGGTTTTGACTCCCCTTACCTTAACAAACAAAAAGGATGATCGGGCCATGTCGATGCCTCGCTTCCCCGAATACGATCCCTGCCTGACACGGGAACAGGCTCTTAACGGCATATTGTCCTCGATCGCGATGGAGGAGCTTGCGCTCAGCCATATCATCAACGCCGAAGGGGAAAAGCTGCAATACCTTATGAGAGAGCCCTGCGGCTGCCCCTGCGGCGCGGACGATCTTTTGGCCGTCAACAAAAGCGTCGCCTCGCTCATGGGCATCGTGATGCAGACGCAGATGCTTTTAAGATCGAAGATGGAAGGCGTTTTGGACGCGCTGCCCCCGCGGCCGTGTCCACCGCCCCGCCCCTGTCCACCACCCTGCCCGTCACCCTGCCCGCCGCCCTGCCCGCCGCCCTGCCCGCCGCCCTGCCCGCCCGCACCCGGGCCGGATATGGCGTTTTTTATCGAGAACTACTGCTGGCACCCGGGCTGCGCGCTCCCGCTCCGCCGCGTGTGCCCGCCGCGGCCCGGCGGGAACGCCGCGGTAAACCAAACGCGTATCATCCTAGCGCCGGGGGGGAAATACGCCGTGGATTTCCGCCTCTGCGTGAAGGGCCCGCCCGCTTTCACCGTGCGGATCGACGCCTCTCGTAAGAACGCCTTGATCGAGCCGAGGGCGTTTCGCTTCTTCCCCGACTGCGACGCGGGCAGCCTATTTGGCGCGGCCGCCGTCACGACGCCCGACGGGGGAGATACCGAGCTGTGCTTCGTGCTGCTCGCGAGCCGAAGTGTGCAGCTTTGCCGTGCGCAGGTGGAAATACGCGCGCTTTGAAAGCGCGGCAACAAGCCGGAAATAGCGCGCCGCTTCGCGGGCATACTAAAACCACCGTTTTACAAAGGAAGGTGATCCGGCTATGCCGCAGGAGCCCGGTGCCTGCAACCGGTTGATCCGCGAAAAATCCCCCTATCTTCTCCAGCACGCCCATAACCCCGTGGATTGGTATCCATGGTGCGATGAGGCGTTTCAACGGGCAAAAGACGAGCTTAAGCCGGTGCTTCTCTCCATCGGCTATTCCACATGTCATTGGTGCCATGTGATGGCGCATGAGTGCTTTGAGGATGAGGAGGTTGCGCTCGTCCTCAACCGCGCCTTTGTATGCGTGAAGGTGGATAGGGAGGAGCGGCCGGACGTGGACGCGGTGTACATGGCGGCGTGCGTGGCGATGAACGGCTCGGGCGGGTGGCCGCTCACGGTGTTGATGACGCCCGAGAAGGAGCCTTTTTTTGCGGGCACCTACCTGCCGAAGGCCTCACGCTACGGCGAGGTGGGCTTTTTGGAGCTCTTGCACGAGGTGGAGCGGCTTTGGCGTGCGGACAGGCCGAAGCTCTTACGGGCGGGCGCACGGTTTTCAGAGCATCTCAGCGAGCTTCAGACGCGCCCCGTGAAGCCTGCGGAACCCTCCCGCGCGTTGTATTTAAACGCGCGCGACGGGTATGTAAAAAGCTTCGACCCCGAAAACGGCGGCTTCGGCGGCGCGCCCAAGTTCCCCATGGCACACGATCTTTTGTTTTTGCTGGGGCTTTACGCGCTCGAGCGCGACGGCGAGTCGCTTTTCATGGCGGAAAAAACACTCGCACAGATGTACCGCGGCGGCATCTACGATCACATCGGCGGCGGCTTCTCCCGCTATTCGACCGACGGAAGATGGCTCGCGCCGCATTTTGAAAAGATGCTCTACGACAACGCGCTTTTAAGCCTCGCCTACACGGAGGCGCACCGGCACACGGGAAAGCCGCTCTACGCGCGCGTCGCGAGGGAAACGCTCGATTTTTGCCTCAAGGAGCTTTTGCACGCCGACGGCGGCTTTTTCTGCGCGCAGGATGCCGATAGCGGGGGCAAGGAGGGGAAATACTATGTTTTTCGCCCGCAGGAGATATACGAAGTACTCGGCGCGGAGGCCGGGCGGGCCTTCTGCGAGGCGTACGGCGCTGCGGAAGGCGGCAATTTCGAGGGAAAAAGCATTTTACACCTTTTGAAAAACGAAGCCTACGAAGGCGCGGCCGCGCGCTTTTTAAAGGAGCGGCAAACGCTTTATACGTACCGCCGGACGCGCGCGAGATTGCATACGGACGATAAGATACTCACCGCGTGGAATTCTCTTATGCTCATGGCGCTTTGCCGCGCCGCCGTCGTGCTGGACGAGCCCCGTTATCTCGATGCGGCCTTGCGTTTAAGGCGGTTTCTTTCGGAGCGCTTATGCGCAAACGACCGCCTGCGCGCGCGCTGGCGCGACGGCGAGGCGGCGTTTCACGGCGGACTGGACGATTACGCCTTTTATGCGCTCGCGCTCGTTTCGCTTTACGAAAGCGCGTTCGACGCGAACGTGCTACGCGACGCACTCTCCTATGCGGACGCGCTGCACGAGCTTTTCTTCGACGCGGAGGGAGGCGGGTATTTTTTATACGCGAAGGATAGCGAACAGCTCCTCACCCGCCCCAAGGAGACCTTCGATGGTGCCCTCCCCTCCGGCAACGCGGCGGCCGCGCTCCTTTTTTTAAAGCTTTGGCGGCTCACGGGCCAAAAGGAGCTCCGCGCGCGCCTCGACGCGCAGCTTCGCTTTTTAGCGGGCGCGGCGGGCGGCGAGCCGCTCGGGCACAGCCTTTTTTACCTTGCGATGCTCGAAACACTTTCGCCCTCGACGGAGCTTATCTGCACTTCGAGGGATCAGGGCGCCGTATCGCAGCTGCATAAGCTCCTTCGCGCGAAAAACGCCAACAACCTGACGGCGCTATTTAAAACCGAGGTCAATTCGGGCACGCTTTTCCGCCTCGCGCCCTATACGCTCGCCTACCCCGTGGAAGCCGCGGCCACGAGGTTTTACGTGTGCCATGGCGGGAGCTGCAAAAGGCCCGTAAGCACGGTGGAGGAAGCGCAAAAGCTTCTTTGAAAACGCAAAAAAGGCCGCGGCGCTTTTCTTCGCGCCGCAGCCTTTCTTATTTTTTCTTACGCGAGCGTAAAGTGCCCTACCTTTTCCCTGAGCATCTGCGCCTGCGCGCTCAGCTCTTCGCTTGCCGCCGCGGCCTCCTCCGCCGTGGCGGAGTTCGACTGCACCACGCCGGACATCTGCTCGATGCTGTGGTTCACCTGCAAAATGGCCGTCGCCTGGTCGTTCGACGCCTTGGCGATATCCCCTACGAGCCCTGCCGCGTTTTCCACCGCGTCCACGATGCCCTTGAGTTCCTTTGCCGTTTCATCCGCGAGCTTCGCGCCCGCCTCCGTTTTTTTCACGGAGCCCTCGATGAGCGCCGCCGTTTCGCTCGCCGCCTGTGCGCTCTTGCCCGCAAGGTTTCTTACCTCCTCGGCCACCACGCCGAAGCCCTTCCCGTGCGCGCCCGCGCGCGCCGCCTCGACCGCCGCGTTGAGCGCGAGGATGTTCGTTTGGAACGCGATCTCGTCGATCACCTTGATGATCTTGGAAATATCCGCCGACGCCTCGTCGATCCCCTTCATGGCGGTCTGCAGGCTTTCCATCCGCGCGCTGCCGCGCACGGCGCTTTCCTTAGCGGAAATTGAAAGCTCGCTGGCCCTATCCGCCTTTATGGCATTGTCGCGCGTCTGCGAGGCGATCTCCTTCACCGAGTCGGTGAGCGCCGCGATGGAGCTTGCCTGTTCGGTCGCGCCCTGCGAAATGTTTTGGCTGCCGTCGGACACCTGGCGCGTGCCCGCCGCCACCTGTTCGGCGGCGATATGGATATCCGCGAGGATGGCGTTCAACGACCCTACGATGCTGTTGATGGAGGTTTTAAGCTGCGCGAAGTCCCCCTTAAACTCAGCCTCGATCTTGGTGCTGAGGTTGCCCCGCGAGACCTTCGCGAGCGCGGCGGCCGTTTCCGCAATGTAACCGCGTATGCTCTTTACGGCCTCATGGAGCTTTTCTACGATGGCGTCAAGCAGCTCGTAGGCAGCGCGGGCGTCGTCGTCCGGAACCTTTAGTTCAACACGCAGGTCGAGTTCGCCCTGCGAAAGGCTGTCCATGCTCTTCAAAAGCTCCCGCACGCCCTCGTTCATATATGCGGCCTGTTTTTTCTGCACATCGCTCGACACCTTGAGGTCGTCGAGCGCAGCTTGCAGCTCATCCTTGTTCCTTTCCACGTTGTTGATGATTTCGCGGCCCCACTTGGTCAGGAAAAACAGGCCAAGAAGCACAAAGTTATACATCAGGTAGACAGAGAGGAAGTACAAAAAGCCGCTTTCCGCGCCGAGCATATGCTCTGGCGCGATCAGGTAAACCGCAAGGAGCAGTGCGTCCAGTATACCGCCGAATACAAGAAGGAGTTTGCTTTCAAAATATAGCGCAATCAGAATGGCTCCCATACACAGCATATAATGCATATTTAAGGTAAAGGCATTGAGTATCATGGTAACGACCACACCCAGCGAAGGAAGAAGACAAATTAGGAGCGATTTTACAAAACGAGGGATCTTCACGAACGCGATTGCCGTTACGACAGCGCCCAAAACGAGTGACTGCAGTGTAATTCTCAGGGCGCCTTCGGTTCCTTTCACCAGCACTTGCTCGATAATCATGGCGATCATTGCCCATATGATGATAATCGCCACCTTGTCTACCCGTTTTACATCGTATGATGCGGCTGCTGTTTCCCTCTGCCTTCCCATTCGGAGCCTCCTAAAACTAAAAATGTAGAGCTATTTTCTATATCTATCGATATTTGTCGAAAAATATTAAATGCTTTTATACGACTTTTTCAGATTTTTCGATCTATTTTTTTGTACTTCTTCTTGAATTTTAGCTCAAAATCATGATTCGCTAATTATATTTTATAAAACGATTATTGCGCGCTTTACATAATTGACATTTTTGATAATTAGATTCCGTTTATGTATCTTTCTGTTCATTATGATCCATTTTTCAGTTTTTTCATGTTTAACAATTCACGCACAAAGGCCGTGTGCTTCTCCGGCAAGCAAAAAGCGCGGTCTCCCGCGCTTTCTTAAAAATTATGTCTATTCCGCAAAACGGCTTGAAATTACTGCTTTTCGCCGCATTCGGGGCAGAACTTGGCGCCCGGCTCAAGCTTGCCGCCGCACTTTTTGCACGCGCCCTCCTCGGGCTTTTTCGAGCCGCAGGCAGGGCAGAATTTCGTGTTTTCCGCGTTTTCCCTGCCGCAGGCGCAGGTCCAGCCCGCGCGTATCTCCGGCTTCTTTTCGCCGCATTGCGCGCAGAATTTCGCGTCGGCGGTATTTAAGTGCCCGTTTATGCAGGCCCAGCCGCCCTGCGGCGCCGCCGCCTGAGGCGCAGCGGCGTTTTGCTGCATCTGCGATTGGTTCGCCTGCGAGAACGCGGCGCCCACGCCGCCCGCGCCCTGCAACCCCACGCCCACGCCCATGAAGCCCGCCATGGAGCCGGCGCTGTTGCTGCCCGCAGCCTCTATGCCGCGCGCGATGGAGCCCTGCACATAGCCCTCGCGCACCGTGGGGTCGCCGAGCATGGCGCCCTGATTGCGCATGTTGATGAGCTTTTGGGATTCCTCGTCGTAGGAAATGCTGCCGATACCTACGGAAAGCACCTCCATGCCGCGGTTTTGCTTCCATTCCTCGTCGAGCGCCTCGCTCATGTACTTGCTGAGCTCCCGGCCCTTGCTCACAACGAAGGAGATGCGCTGCCCCTCGGCCGAAAGCTTATTTACGGCCGCCGCGAGCGCCTCGAGAAACTCGTTGAGATACTGCTCGTTGATCTCCGTAATATCCACGCGCTCGGCGTTCCTCGGCACCGCCTCCTGATAGAACTTAATGGGGTCGGTGATCTTGATGGAATAGGTGCCGAACGCGCGCAGGAAAAGCTCGCTGTTGTAGAAATTATCGAAGTAATTCACGGGGTTCCGCGTGCCGAATTTGATGCCCTTGATCTCCTGCAGGTTGATGTAGAACACCCTTTGCTTGGAGGAAGGCACGCCGCCGAATTTAAAACGCGAGAAGGTTTCCTTCACGGTGTCCCCGAGCTTGCCGGAAAACAGCGAGGGAAGCGAGGAATCGTCCACCTTATAGTAGCCCGGCTCGGCCGTATAATCGACCACCTTGCCGCCGTCCACAAGCATCATAAACTGGTTGTCGTATACGTGAACGATGGAGCCGTTGGATACCGTATCCGCCGTCCCCTTGGTGTTGGAGCTCCGCCTGTCGCCCTGCCGTACCGTGACGCCGGTGGTGAACACGGTGGTGTCGCCCATATTGTTGGGTTCGAGCACTTCGAGCCACTGATCCGCAAGCCCTCCGCCTATCGCGCCCGCGATCGCCTTGATGATGCCCATATCCTACCTCCGAAAATTAAGATGCGCCTTGTAGATTATGGATTAAGTGTAATACAAGTCGCGCCAAAATACAACGCCGCACTCAGGTCTGGGAACCGCCGGTTTTCGCCGCGCTGAATACACATTTCGACAGCCGGGATTCGCGCTTGACATACTTTGCACGCCGCCCTATACTGTAAGTGGTCGAAGACCGCATCGGTAGGTACGGCTACCACAGGGATACGGGTTGCTGCCGCAAAATGGTGGAGACACCATGAGCTGGCCAACATTCTATGTCGAACACAAGGCATCGAATAACGCAACTTCACCGCCCTGCGAAGCTTAAGCTTGGACGATAGCGCAAAACGCCCCGTTTTAGGGCGGTTTTCTGCGTAATCCTTCCCTGCCGTGCATGCATGGCGGGGAATTTTATTTTCAAGAGGTGGTTTTTACGGACACACCCGATAGTAAGCGCAAGCTTCATAGGATCGGCGGCGGACAACGGTTTCTGCGGCCCTCTCTGCGCCTTGTTGGGCGGTGCGGTTTTTCGCGCCGCGCGCCTATGGCGTTTTGAGCCGCTCAAAGCCTGCTATGTCCACCGCAAAAGCGGTGGTTTTTTTATACGCGAACCCCATAAGGGGCATAAATGAGTAAGATGAGATAAGAAACGAGGTGAAAAGAATGGAATCCGGCAATTCATGCGGCCCGACACCCGACGGGCCACGCCGATGCGGCGCGGCTGAGAACGGCAAATTCCGTTCTTTCGCCGCCGCGCATGGCGCATAGCCCTCAAAAAGGGTAAGGGGCTGCCTTCCATAGATCGAACACGCAAGAAACGGAGGTGCAGACCATGCTTAAATTCAACATCCGCCCCGGCGCGCGCGCCGCGGCAAAAAAGGCGCTCGAGGAAAAGGAGCGCCGCGACGAGCTTCTCACAAGGCTCAGCTTCGCCGCGTCCTCCACCGCGGAGGCGCTGTACGAGGTCTGGGGCACGACGCCCGGCGGCCTCGACGAGGAACAGGCGGAAGCGTCTCGCGAAACATACGGCGCGAACGTTGTGACGCGCACAAAAAAAATATCCCTTCCGCAGCGCGTACTGAAGGCGTTTTTAGACCCTTTCACGCTCATCCTTTTAGCGCTCGCCGCGGTCTCCTTTATGACCGACGTGCTGTTTGCCAAAACGGGCGAGAAAAACCCCGCCACGGCCGCCATCATCGCCGCCATGATTTTGCTCTCGGGCCTGATGCGCCTCATACAGGAAAAGCGCGGCGCGGACGCGGCGGAAAAGCTTTCAAGCCTCGTCACCACCACCGCGTGCATAGAGCGGCGCGAGGAAGGGAAATCGGAGCTCCCGCTTTCCGAGGTGGTCGTGGGCGACCTTATATACCTGAGCGCGGGCGATATGGTGCCCGCCGATCTTCGCGTCCTCGGCGCGAAGGATTTGTTCGTAAGCCAAGCCGCGCTCACGGGCGAGGCGACCGCGGTGGAAAAATCCGCCGCGCCGTACCGTAAGCCGTCCGCCTCCCTTCTCGACTGCCCGAACCTCTGCTTCATGGGCACCAACGTGGTGAGCGGCAGCGCCGTGGGCATCGTTGCGGCGGTGGGCGACAACACGTTCTTGGGCGATATGGTAAAGGACAGCCGCGCGCCGGGCGTCAAAACGGGTTTTGACAAGGGCGTAAACGAGGTATCGGGGCTTCTCATACGGCTGATGCTCGCGATGGCACCCGTGGTGCTTTTCCTCAACGGCTTCACCAAGGGGGATTGGCTGCAGGCTGCGCTGTTCGCCGTATCGGTAGCGGTGGGTCTTACGCCCGCGATGCTGCCCATGATCGTGACCGTGTGCCTCGCCAAGGGCGCGGTAACGATGTCGCGCAAAAAAACGGTGATCAAAAGCCTCGGCGCCATCCAGAATTTGGGCTCCATGGATATTATGTGCACCGATAAAACGGGCACGCTCACCAAGGACAAGGTGGAGCTCGAGTACCATTTGAACATCCACGGCGACGAGGATGTGCGCGTATTGCGGCACGCGTTTTTGAACAGCTTCTACCAGACGGGCCTTAAAAATTTGATGGACGTTGCCATCATCGCCCGCGTGCGCGGAAGCGAGCGGTCCGAGCCCACGCTCTACGGGCTTTCCACGCAATACCGCAAGGTGGACGAGGTGCCGTTCGATTTCGAGCGCAGGCGCATGAGCGTGGTGGTGGCGGATATGAACGGCAAAACGCAGATGATTACCAAGGGCGCCGTAGAGGAAATGCTCGCGGTATGCACGTATGCGGAATACCTCGGGGAGGTCGTGCCGCTTAGCGGGGAGATCAAAGCCTACATCCTCTCCAAGGTGGACGAGCTCAACGAATCGGGTATGCGCGTGATCGCCGTCGCGCAAAAAACGAACCCCTCCCCCGTGGGCGCGTTTGCGGCCGCGGACGAAAAGGATATGGTGCTGATCGGCTACCTCGCGTTTCTCGACCCGCCCAAGGAATCCGCCGCGCAGGCTATCAAAGCGCTCGAAGCCTACGGCGTGAAAGTGAAGGTGCTCACAGGCGACAACGAGAAGGTGACGCGCTGCATCTGCCGCCAGGTAGGCATTCCCGACCGTGGCATGCTCACCGGCGCGGATGTGGAGGCGATGACGGACGAGGCGCTTTCGGATGCCGCGCGCCGCGTGGACGTGTTCGCCAAGCTCAGCCCCCAGCAGAAGGCGCGCGTCATTTCCACCCTGCGGGCGCAGGGGCATTGCGTGGGCTACATGGGCGACGGCATCAACGACGCGAGCGCCATGAAAGCCGCCGACGTGAGCATTTCCGTGGATACGGCGGTGGATATCGCTAAGGAGACCGCGGACGTGATCCTTCTCGAAAAGGATCTCCTCGTCCTCGAGGAGGGCGTTTTGGAGGGCCGCAGGATCTACGCGAACATGCTCAAGTACATGAAGATCACCGCAAGCTCCAACTTCGGCAACATGTTTTCGGTGCTCGCGGCAAGCGCGTTTCTGCCCTTTTTGCCCATGAGCGCCGCGCAGCTTCTACTTTTGAACCTCACCTACGACGTCGCCTGCACCGCGATGCCGTGGGACAACGTAGACAGGGAATACCTCGTGAGCCCGCGCAAATGGGACGCCTCCTCCATCAAAAGCTTCCTGTTCCGCATGGGGCCTGTGAGCTCGCTGTTCGATATCACAACCTACCTTATGCTGTTTTTCGTGGTGTGCCCCGCCCTTTGCGGCGCGCAGTACCACGCGCTCGCCGACCCCGCCGCAAGGCTTAAGTTCGCGTCGCTGTTCCAAACGGGCTGGTTCATGGAGTCCATGTGGACGCAGATTGCCGTGATCCACACGCTGCGCTCCCCGAAGCTCCCCTTCGTGCAGAGCCGCGCCTCGCTGCCCGTCTACCTCGCCACCTTCGGCGGCGCGGCGGCGCTCACGGCGCTCCCCTACACGCCGCTCGGCGCGCTCATCGGGCTTATGCCGCTTCCCGGCGCATGGTTCGCGTTCCTCGCGCTTACGGTCGCGCTCTATATGCTGCTCGCGACGCTCTCGAAAAAGGGCTTGGTACGAAAGTACGGCACGCTGCTGTGAGGAAAACGAAAATCCGCAAGCAAGAAAGTGGCCTCGGCCACTTTTTTGCTTGCGGATAAATCCTTTCAATGCGTATGCGCGTGATGGATATCCGGCGTGTGCGGATGCATATGCGTCAATGCGGCATGGGCGTGCACATGGCTGTGCTCGCCCGAAAACGGTACATCGTGGGCGTGCGCATGATGCCCGTCGTCGTGACTGTGACGGTGCTCGTGCGTAAGCGCCATATGTGCATGCACGTGCGCATGGCGTTCCGTTACAGCCAGTATGCCGCCGGCGGCCATGAGGATGAGCGCTGCAAGGAAAAAAAGTGTGAGGCTTTGGCCGAAAAGGGCCGCTGAAAGCGCGGCGCCGAGAAAGGGCGCGGCGGCGTAATACGCACCCGTGCGTGCGGCGCCGAGATTGCGCTGCGCAAGGATATAAAGCCTGATGCTAAGCCCATAGGACGCAAAGCCGAGCAAAAGCGCGAGCAGCACGGATACGGGCTCCCATGTGAGCTCACCCGTACATGCCGCGAGCAACAACGCCCCCGCACCCGCGCCTATTCCCTTGATGGCGACGATCTGCTGCGGATCCTTCTGCGAAAGCGCGCGCGTGCAGTTATTTTCAAGCCCCCAGCAGACGCATGCGAGCAGGGCGAAAACCATACCCGGCGAAAGCGCAAGGTTCTTTGCGTCTCCAAGCGACAAGAGTACACTCGCCGCCGTGATGAGCGCAATCGCGAGCCAGAGCCGCTTGCCGATAGGCTCTCGGAACAAAAGAAGCGCGAAGACCGCCGTTGCGGCGGTTTCGAAGTTGCCCGCAAGCGAAACGGAGGCCGCGGTCGCTTGCCGCAAGCCGAAAAGCAGCAGAACCGGCGCGGCGATATCGAGCGCGACCATCAGCCCCGCGAAAGGGAGTTCCTTTTTACCGATGTGCGCCTCAGCGCTACGGTTCCCCCGCGCGTTTGAAAACAAACGCATACCGAGCATGCCGATCCCCGCCCCGAAATACAAAAGCGCCGCGAGTAAAAAAGGGGAAAGCCTTTCAAGTAAAAGCTTCGAAAGCGGGACGCTCACGCCGTAAAGGAGCGCCGCGAGGAGCGCAAAGAGCACGGGGAGCTTGTTTTTCATCGCGTCGCCTATTTTTTCTTGTCGTAATGTTTATACAGGTGCACCGCCGCGAAGATGGAGCTTGCAAGCGCGATCAGGCAGAAAGCGCCCAGCAGCCAGTCGGAAATATCGCTGCCGATGAACTCCATCGCGGGGTTGACCCTGTCGATGCAAAAAAACACAAAAAACACGATGCTGAGCACGATGGTCGCGTGCGTCAAAACAATCCAAAGCCCGTAACGTTTCATCCTTCGTTCACCCCGAAACAGAGAATATCGCTCGATTTTCTTCCGCCCTCCGACGGGCGGTTGACGACCTCGTCTTGAAACACCATCTGCGCGGTCGCACCGCCATCGAGGTTATAGGCGGCCTTACAGCCGAGGGAATAGAAAAGCGCGGAAAATTCCTCGATCGTCATGCCGGAGGAATAGCCCGCCTCCCTGCCGTCCACCACCACGAGGCAGTAATGCCCCGGCTCGTAGTAGCCGATGCCGCAGCGCGGGTTCTTATCGCCGAGATGGCCCGTATATTTTACGATCTGCGCGCCGTCCTTCAAGAGCATAGGCCCAAACGACCACGCCTGCCATGCCTTTTTTGCGATCGCCGTATCGAGGTCGAACGCCTGCTTGGTATAGGTTTCCATCGTGCCGTCGATGTACAGGACGCACACGTCCTCATAGGGTTTATCGCGGTAAAGCACGCCGTTTCGTATGACGACGCCGGAGCTTCTGGCGCCGTAATAATCGCCCGTCACGGCGAGTATCGCGCCGTTTTCCGCCGCGATCTTCTCGGGCCTTTCGCGCTGTCCCTGCCCGTACTGCCCGCCCGCGAACGCCGTTTTGAAGGACGCGATGTTCCTGACCCAAACGTCCGCCACAAAATACGTAATGCCGTTTTGCTGCACCTCGTTCACGGCCAGCCGCATGCTGTCGCTCTGATAGCTAAGCATGGCGCCGATGCCCGTATCCTCGGAAGGAAAAGCGGCGGAAAAGTCGCCCGGCGCGTAGACCGGCTCGGGCGTGGGTCCAGGCGTCGCCACGGCGCTCAGTCCCGCGCGCGGCGTTTGCTTTGCGGTAGGCGCAGGTTCGATATCCACAATCTTTTCGAGCGGCTCCCCCGTTCTAACGAGCACATGGTGGAAAAGCGCGAATACGACGAGCGTAAGCCCCACCAAAAGCACGTCGAGCAAAACGATCCCGATGGGCCTCATGCCCCTTCTCCTGCCGGAGTTCTCCATAAATCCCTCTAAAACCATCCGGCGGCTTAAGCGCGATTTTTTCCGCCTGCCGTCGGTTTTTGTCGCTTTCGATATCTTGCCCATCATACCACAAAGCCTATAAAATGTATGCAGAAAACAATCCGCGCGATGTTACATATTTATGAATTTTTGCCCGTAAGATTATTGCGCGAATCCACTTCCCTCGGGCTTTGAACAATGGTACAATCAAGCGGGAACGCCGCGGCTATACGCGGCGTACAGACTGTTGAAAAAGCCTTGGTGGGTTCGGGGGCGAAGCCCGCGGAGGCTCTAATCCGCCGCCGGTGACATGTGCGGCGGCGGCAGCTTGCGAAGCAAGCTTTCTTCTCAGAAAGCGCCGGCCGTGAGGTACGAACAGGCGCTTTCTGTAAACTCAAAAAAGTGCTTGGGCACTTTTTTGACAAGCAAGGAGAAACGCATGGGAATTTACCTGCTCATCCCCGCCTACCAGCCCGACGAGAGGCTTGTGCCGTTCGTGAGGGAGCTGACGGAGGAATTTAAAGTGGTGGTCGTGGACGACGGGAGCGCCCCCGCATGCAGGGAGCTTTTTTCGCGCGTGCAGGCCGAGGGGGCGACCGTGCTCTATCACGGCTCCAACCTCGGCAAGGGCGCCGCGCTCAAGACGGGCCTCCACTACATCAAGGAGCTCTCCGACGCTTCCGGCGTCATCACCGCGGACGCGGACGGCCAGCACGGCAAAAAAGATATCCTCCGCATACGCGACGCCATGCTCCTAGCGCCCGATACGCTTTTTTTAGGCGGACGGGATTTTAAAAAAATGCCGCCGCGCTCGCGCTTCGGCAACACCATGACTCGCTTTTTCTTCCGCCTGTTCACGGGCATCCGCGTGAGCGATACGCAAACGGGCCTAAGGGGGCTTCCCGCCTACCTGTTCGACAGGCTTTTGGAGCTTAGCGGCGAGCGCTACGAATACGAAATGAACATGCTCCTCGCCCTTAAGCATTGGGGCGCCGCCTACGAGGAGCTCCCCATCGAGACCATCTACATCGATAACAACCGCGCCTCGCACTTTCACGCGCTGCGCGACGGCTGGCGCGTGTTTTCGCGCGTCGTCAAATATTCGCTGTCCTCTCTTGGCAGCACCGCGTTCGATTACGTTCTCTACGCGCTTCTGCTCTTCGTCCTGCGTCCCTCGTGGAGCTACGGCATCGCGAAGGCCTGCGCGGCGGTGCTCAACTTCGAGCTCAACTGCCGCTTCGTTTTCCACGGCAGGCGCAGCTTTAAAAACGCGCTCGGGTACGCGGCGCTCGCCCTGTTCTCCATGTCGGCCGGCGCCTTCCTCGTGAGCCTTCTCACGAAGGAGGGCATGAATAACTTCCTCGCGAAGCTCATCATCGACCTCGCGCTGTTCTTCCTCAACTATCTGGTGCAGAAATATCTCATTTTCAAAAAGGCCGCGGACAAGGCCGCTGAAAAGGGCGCGTAGGCTATGGAGAGCTTTTCTTACACCGCCTTCGACGTGGAAACGCCTAACCGCAACAACAACTCGATGTGCTCCATCGGCCTCGTGCACGTGGAAAACGGCGCTGTGACGTTTCAAAGGGAATACCTCGTAAACCCCGAGGCGGATTTCGACTACGGCAACGTGCTCATCCACGGCATCACGGAGGAGATGACGCATGACGCGCCCACCTTCCCGCAGGTGTGGAAGGAGATAGCATGTTTTTTCGACGGGCTTTTGATCGCGCATAACGCCACGTTCGACCTGAGCGTCCTCAAGGCCTCCCTCGACCGGCACGACCTTTTTATCCCCGAAATGTATTACGTGTGTACGGTGCTGCTCGCGCGAAGGCACATCCCCCGCGAGCGCTACGGCAGCCACCGCCTCAACGACCTTTCCCGGGGCTTGGGCATCGCGCTCGACCACCACAACGCCTTGAGCGACGCCGACGCGTGCAGGCAAATTTTCGAGCACCTCGCGAAAAACTACGGCCTCGAGGAACGCGACGTAAGGGTGTACAGATAGCGTAAAAAACCGCACAGATGACCTGCGCGGCATACTTGACTTTATATTTCCGGGGGTGTATGCTAATTTTACTTTAAAGTTTATTGACAGCTGTATATTATCTTCTACTTTAATTATAGCGCGCCGGCCGCGGGCTGTCAATACGTTTGAAAGAAAAATTTTGCGAGGTGCGTCGATGGACGATTTAGACGAAATACGGGAACGCGCATGGCTTCAAACGGTGGTCGCGGAGGCGCTTAAGCAATACGACGCGAATAGCATGGGCGGCGAGCGGCTTAGGGAGGACGCGCTTCGCACGCAAAAGGAGCTTTGGGAGGAGGTCGGCCCCATATCCGGCTCCGGGCAGCTCGAGCAGCTTGCGGATTTTATGTCGTACATCGGCGCCATGAAGCAGCAAAAGCGCAGCCATGTGTTTTTGGAGAGCCAGAAGGAAAAATACGCAAGGATCGCGCAGTCCCCCTATTTCGGCCGCATCGATTTTTCGGAGGACGGCGGCGGCGAAAAATCCTATTACATCGGCGCGTTCAACCTCGTGGACGAAGGCTTCGACATCCTCGTACACGATTGGCGCGCGCCCGTTTCGGGCATGTTCTACGATTTCGACGTGGGCCCCGCCTCCTACGACTGCCCCAAGGGCACGATTTCAGGCGAGCTCACGCGCAAGCGCCAGTATAAGATCGCCAAGGGCGGGCTCATTTATATGTTCGACAGCAGCCTGAAGATCGACGACGAGGTGCTCCAGCAAATTTTAGGCAAAAGCGCCGACAGCAAAATGAAGGCCATCGTCACCTCCATCCAGCGCGAGCAAAACCGCGCCATCCGCAACGAGAGCTTTCAAAACCTCGTCGTGGAGGGGCCCGCGGGGAGCGGCAAAACCTCCGTGGCGCTCCACAGGGCAGCGTACCTTTTATATAAGCACCGGGGAACCGTCACGGAAAAGGAGATCCTGATCTTCTCCCCCAACGCCGTCTTCAACGACTATATTTCCAACGTTCTCCCCGAGCTCGGCGAGGAAAACCTTATAAGCGCCACCTTCGAGGATTTTATGCTTAAGGCGCTTCACACGGAGCTTAAAAAGGAAGGCTACTACGAAAGGCTCGAATACCTGCTCGCGGGGCGGGAGCGGCCCACCTACGCGGCGCGCTCCGAGAGCGTGCGCTTTAAATCGTCCGAGGAGTTCCGCCAGCTTTTAAAGGCCTACGCCGAGCAAGTGCAAAAAGACGGCCCCGCGTTTTCCGACCTGTACTTTCGCGAAAAGCTTTTGATCTCGGCGCGGGAGCAAAAAAAGCTGTTCGCGGAGGACTACGCCTTTCTGCCGTTCGCCAGGCGGCTCATCAAGCTGAAGTCGCGCATAGAATACCTTTTAAAGCCCATGGAGGACGCGCGCAAAAGGGAGGTCGCCGCGGCGCTTTCGGAACAGGGCGTAGCCGATAAGCAGGAGCTTGCGTTTAAGACCGCGGCCATCGTCGCGGGCGAAACGAAGGACCTGCGCGAGCGCGTCGCGCGCGCCGCCGCGTTCGACCTGATCGCGCTGTACCGCGCGTTTTTCGATCACCTCGTTTCGGGCGCAAAGGAAGCGGATCGCGCGCGGTTTATGCGCATGCGCGCGTTCACGCTCGAAATGCTCGGCGCGAACCGCCTCTATTACGAGGATCAGGTTGCGCTCCTCTACCTGCAAAGCGCGTGGGGCGGCGTTGCGAAAACGTCATCCATCCGCTTTTTGATCGTGGACGAGGCCCAGGATTACACGCCGCTGCAATTCGAAATTTTCCGCCTTTTATTCGGCAATGCGAGCCTTACGCTCCTCGGCGATAAAAACCAGCGCATACAGCCCTTTTCGGGCGCGGACGGCCAAGGGCTGGAGGGCCTCGGGGATATTTTTCCCGCGGGGAGCACGATGTACCTCCGCCTTGGCAAAAGCTACCGCTCCACGCTGGAGATCACGCGGTTCACGCGGCGGCTTCTCGGCGTGAGCGCGCCGGAGGAAGCCGTGGAGCGGCACGGCGAGGAGCCCGTAACGCTCGGCTTTCCGGATGAGGCCGCGCTTAGAAAGCGCGCCGCGGAGGATATCGCCGCGTTTCAGGCGGCGGGCTTTTCCTCCGTGGGGATCTTAACGCGCACGAAAAGGGAGGCGGAGGAGGTCTATTTAGCGCTCCGCCGCAAAACGGCCTTGAAAGCCACCCTCTCGGGCGACGAGGCCTACGCGCGCGGCGCGGTGGTGATGCCCGCCTACCTCGCCAAGGGGCTGGAGTTCGACGCGGTGATCGTTTACAACGCGAGCCGCGATAACTACGCTTACGGGGACGAGCGGCTTTACCTTTATACCGCGTGCACGCGCGCGCTGCACGCGCTAAGGGTGTACTATACCGGCGAGGCGACAACGCTTTTAGAAAGCACATAAGGAGGTTCTACCGCATGGAAACGACCGGGAAAGCCAACGTGGAATACGCGGCGCAGGCGAGCACGCCCGAGCTTAACGGGGATGTCAGGCTGACGCTCGGGGAGGACGCGCTTACCGTAACGGCGCCGCTCGACGCGGCGGAGCTTCCGTACGCCTCCATCCGCTCGCTCGCAAGGGAGAACTACGGCGTAACGGTAAACGCGGACGGCGGCGCCTACCGTTTTTCGAAGATGGGGAATCAAAGCGAGGCGTTTTACGACGCGCTCTTTGCCGCCTACAACAAAAAGGTGCGGAAAGCGCTTTTCGTGAGCGGAACGCCCCTTCTAAAAGCGCAGGGCGAATACCGCTTTGAGGAACGCGGCGCCGCCGGGCGCGGGAGCGCGCCCATCGAGGTATACAAAAGCTGCGTTTTGTTCCTACCGCCCAACGACGAGGCGCGGCGCGTACCGCTCTGCTTCGTGACGGCGCTCGAAAAGGCAGGCTTTTCGCTGACGCTCCGCATAGGCGACGAGGAAAGCTACGCGTTTTCAAAGCTCGGCTACGATACGGAGCCGTTTGCGCAGGCCTTGGAAAAGCTGCTGCGGGATTTACGCGAAAAGGCGCTCGCGGCGGCAAAGGAGCTCGACCCCTCGCTTTCCCCCGCGCAGGCCGCGGCCGTGGCGCGGCTCACGCCGGAGGGCGCGGCGGCGCCGATAGGAACGCTGAGGGGCATTGCCCCCTCCTTCGCTTCGGCACTGGAGCGCGAGCTTTCCTTAAGCCGCTCCGCGCGCGAATTCGAGGTGTTACGGTCGCTCAGCGACCCCCAAAAAATCTACGTGGGGCGAAAAAAGCGGTTTGACGCGCCCGAAAGCGAGCCGGACGATACCATGCTTTTTATGATCGCGCCGGGGAGAAGCGAAAAGACGGCGGCGGTGGAGTTCGCCGTGGCCGAAGGCGAGACGGCCGCCACCTTCCTCTACCGCTTCGACGGCGGCTTCGACGCGTTTGCCCGCGCGTTCAACCGCGCGCTCGAGGCGATCTCCTTCCATCGCGAGGCCATCCGCCTGAGCGAGGCGGAGCTTGAAAAGCCGCAGTATGCGGACGCCGCCATGGCCGTAAGGCGAAACGCGTCCCTCCGGTTCATCCGCGCGGCGTTTGCGGGACGCGTCATACACGCCTCGCAGGAGAGCTGGGCGCAGGGGGTAAAAAACCACCTCGGGCCGTAAGCCTCTTTGGAGAACCGACCGCGCGCGTTTTTGCGCCGCCGCATTTTTATGTTACCCTATAAATGATGGTTGACAGCGGCTGCGGATGCGGTTATAATGCCAAAGATATAAGTTTGGAGGTGATACCGTTGCGCTTTAAGAAAGCTTTGGTTCACCGAAAGATATTTCACAAAAAAAGCCCGCGCGTCATTTGCCGCTTTTGCCTCCCATCCATCGGATGAAGGAAGCAAAGGCGGTTTTTTTTAGGAACAGGAGGTAGCGGCATTGGGCAAGCAAGCGATATTCCGGGTGCAGAAGAACGAAGTGATCGCGCCGAACGTGCACCGTCTGGTTCTCGAGGGGGATACGAGCGCGTGCGTAGCGCCCGGGCAATTCGTCAACATTTTGATGAAGGACGTCTACCTGCGCAGGCCGATCTCTGTCTGCGAATACGACGAGCATACGATCACGCTCGTGTTTCGAAAGCTCGGCAAGGGCACGGAGATTTTAGCCGCGCGAAAGAGCGGCGACGAGCTCAACGCGCTTGTGGGCATGGGCAACGGCTATACGGTGCCGGAAAACATAGCGCGCCCGCTCGTGGTCGGCGGGGGCTTGGGCACGCCGCCGATGTACGCGCTGACCAAGCTTTTACTTGAAAAGGGCAAAACGCCGACGGTGCTTTTGGGCTTTCGAACCGCGAACGACGTGTTTTACGACGACCGCTTCGCCGCGCTCGGCTGCCGCACCATCGTCTGTACCGACGACGGCACAAGAGGGGAAAAGGCCATTGCGGCGCTGTACGCCGCAAGCCTCGAGGGACAGTACGACTACTTTTTCGCCTGCGGGCCGGTGCCGATGCTCCGCACGCTCTACGACGTATGCCCTACCGACGGACAGATGAGCTTTGAGGAGCGCATGGGCTGCGGCTTCGGCGCGTGCATGGGCTGCACCTGCAAGACCATGTACGGCAACAAACGCATCTGCGTGGACGGGCCGGTGCTCCACAAGGAGGAGATTTTATGGCAGATTTAGGCGTTACGCTCTGCGGCGTGAAGCTCGACAACCCCATCATCCCCGCCAGCGGCACCTTCGGCTACGGCCGCGAGTTCGCGGCGTTTTACGATATCAATGTGCTCGGCTCGTTCGTGTTCAAGGGCACCACGAAGGAGCCGCGCTTCGGCAACCCCACGCCGCGCATCGCGGAGTGCCCAAGCGGCATGCTCAATTCCGTGGGGCTGCAAAACCCCGGCATCGACGCGGTGATCGAAGAAGAGCTTCCAAGCCTCGGCGCGTTTTTCCACAAGCCCGTGATCGCCAACATCAGCGGCTTTTCGCCCGAAGAGTTCGAATACTGCTGCGCGCGGATCGACGGCGCAGAGCAGGTGGGCCTCATCGAAGTCAACATAAGCTGCCCCAACGTGAAGCACGGCGGGATGGCGTTCGGCACCGAACCCGGATCAGCGGCGGAAATCACGCGGCGCGTCAAAAGGGTCACAAAAAAGCCGGTTTTAGTCAAGCTCAGCCCCAACGTGACGGACATCGTCTCCGTCGCCAGGGCCTGCGAGGACGCGGGCGCCGACGGGCTTACCCTCATCAACACGCTCCTCGGCATGCGCATCGACATACGCTCGCGAAAGCCCGTGCTCGCAAACGCCGTGGGCGGGCTTTCGGGCCCGGCGGTGTTCCCGGTGGCGCTTAGGATGGTGTACCAGGTATCGCAGGCCGTCAAGATTCCCGTCGTGGGCGCGGGCGGCGTCGCCTCGGCGTTTGACGCCATCGAGATGATGCTCGCGGGCGCGACGGCGGTGCAGGTGGGCTCCGAAAACCTGCGCAAGCCTTACGCGTGCAAGGAGATCATCGAGGACCTGCCAAAGGTCATGCACATCTACGGCATCGAGCGCCTCGCCGATATCCCGGGCATGTCGTGGAAGCAAAATAGCACCGACAAAATATAAGGGGGCTCCCATGATCAAAAAAGACGTTATCCTCGCGTGCGACTTTGCAAGCGGCGCACAACTGCTCACGTTTCTCGGTGCGTTTGGCGAAACGCGCCCGTTTTTAAAAATCGGCATGGAGCTTCTCTACGCCGAGGGACCCGGCATCGTGCGGGAGGTAAAGCGGCGCGGGCACAGGGTGTTTCTCGATCTGAAGCTGCACGACATCCCCAATACCGTCAAGAAGGCGATGGCTTCGCTATCGGGCCTCGGCGTGGACATGGTGGACCTGCACGCGGCCGGCGGTTCCGCGATGATGCGCGCCGCCTGCGAGGGCTTGGGGAATGCGCGCGCGCAAACGCTTTTGATCGCGGTGACGCAGCTCACCTCCACAAACGAACGAACGCTGCGCGACGAGCTTTTGATCGAACGGTCGATGGAGGAAACCGTGGTCGCGTACGCGAAAAACGCCGCGCAAAGCGGCCTCAACGGCGTGGTGTGCTCGCCGCTCGAGGCAGCCGCGATCAAACGCGCCTGCGGGGATGGCTTTCTCACCGTAACGCCGGGCATCCGTTTCGCGGACGCCGACGTACAGGATCAGAAGCGCGTCACCACGCCCGCGGGCGCGAAAGCGCGCGGTTCGGACTTTATCGTGGTGGGCAGGCCCATAACCGAAGCCGCCGACCCCCTCTCCGCCTACGCGCGCGTGTGCGCGGATTTCCTTGGCGAATAGATCGTTAGGAGAAAAAGCTATGCAAGATACGGCAAGGCTCGTTGCGAACTGCCTTTTATCGACCGGCGCGGTGTTCTTAAGGCCGGACGACCCCTTCACGTGGGCGAGCGGCATCAAAAGCCCCATCTACTGCGATAACCGCCTGATCCTGAGCGTGCCCGAGGCGCGCGCTGAGATCGAGCGCTGTCTCGCCTCGCTAGTCCGCGAAAAGTACCCCGCCGCGGAGGTTCTCATGGGCACGAGCACCGCGGGCATACCGCACGCGGCGATCGCGGCGCACATGATAGGCCTGAAGATGGGCTATGTGCGCCCCGCGGCAAAGGATCACGGCCGCGCGAACCGCATCGAGGGCAGGCTTGGGCAAAACGAGAAAGCCGTTGTGGTAGAGGACCTTATTTCCACCGCGGGCAGCGCCGTGGATACCGCGCTGGCGCTTCGCGAAGCGGGCGCGGACGTGCTTGGGCTTGCGGCCATCTTCTCCTACGGCATGCGAAGGGCGGTCGATAAGCTAAGCGACAACGGCCTCGTCTGCCACAGTCTTTGCACGCTCGATACCCTCGTGGAGGTTGCGGCGGAGCTTGGTGCGATCGCGCCGAATGATCGCGCGCGCATATTGTGCTTCCGCGACAACCCCGACGACCCCGCTTGGCGGGCGTAAAGCAAAGCGGCGATGCATCCGATGACCGAGGGCGCCGAAAACAAAAGGCTTAAAAAGGCGCTTCAGGTATGAGGGACAGGTACGGCCGCAACGGCGGCATACACGATATTTTTATTTCCGACCATTTTCGAAAACGATAAAATGTGATATGATAAATTAACTACAATTATCGCTTTTCTCTATTTCTTTGCCATGGAGGCTTCTTTATGGATTTTTCTCAGTATGGAGACGATATCCAAGCGCAGCTTCAGATGGTGACTTTGCTGCACAGATCGGACAGCAAGCGTTCCCGCACAATCTGCGAGAGCCTGCTTGTTACGGGCGAAGAGCTAAAAGACAATACGCTGATGGGATTCGCCTACTATTACCTGGCCGAATCTCATTTTGTGGAAAACGAGTATCCGCTTTTCGTTTCCAACCTGCTCCTTGGCCTGAAGTACCAGCTTCAACCGCCGGCTCCCTCCCTGCTCGCCAAGTCTTACAACATGCTGGGCATCAACGCAACTTACGCGGGCGATATCTCCATGGCGATGGACCATTATCTGAACTCCCTCCAATATGCGGAGCAAGTCGGGGCTCCCTATGCGTTGGCCATTGCCAATTTCAACATCGGAATGCTCTACCACGATCTGACCGATATGGAGGCCGCCATTGCCTTTCTGAAAAAGGCGCTGGCCGGTTTTGAGGCGAGCCCGCCCACGGAGGACAGGCAGCGAAATATGAGCCTGACCTACAGCGCCTTGGCCTCTTGCCATCTGGAGGCCGGAGACACCGTCTCCGCATTGAGATATTTCGAGCAGCAGGATAAAAAGCGCGACAAAATGCACGGCGACGCCCTCATTACCGCGCTCTCCTTTGAAATCAAATATTACCACGCCGTGGGAGATCATCCCCGCTGGAATGCCGCCGTTGAGGCTATGCTGACTACGATAGAAAACGCCGCCTCTTGGCTGGGCGTATTCGACGATCTTTTCCTGCTGTGCGGCTTTTTGCATAAGGTTGGGTATTTTGACCAGCTTTGGCGGCTTCTTTGCGCTATGGAGGCGCTGATCTTCCAATCGGACATTACCGACATGATGTTGAAATTCATAACCTACAAGGCCTGCTACTATCAGGGCAAGGGCCTTCAGGAGGAGTATCTCTCCGCCTGTGCCGAGTACTTTGCCCTGTCGAAGCGCCTAGAGAAGGAAAACCAGGTCAGCATGAAAAACAACATCAAGCTGCGTGAGGACCTGGAGAAAATCAAAACCAAGCAGCAGCAAATGCAGACGGAGAATATGCTGCTTCTCGATAAGTCGCGCCGCGACTTTCTTACCAACCTTCCCAACCGGGAGTGGCTGAACGAATACGCCGAGGCCGCCTTCAGCCGCGCCTTTCAGAGCAGAACCCGCCTCGCCATTGAAATTTTGGACATCGACAAATTTAAGCAGTACAACGACACCCTGGGGCATATGGCCGGAGACCGCTATCTTCAGGCGCTCTCCAACCTGCTCCATGCCCTGATCGAACGCGGTCTTTTCTGCGCCCGCCACGGCGGCGACGAGTTCGTGATCATTTACGAGAACCGCACCGACAGCGAGGTGCTTGAGATTGCCGAAAGCCTCAGGCAGGATGTGATGACGCTCTCTCTCGCCGAGCGGGACGGCGGCGATCCATACCCCTCCATCACCGTTTCTCAAGGAATATGCAGTTCGCTCCCCATGCCCTGGGAACGGCTTTGGGACTATTTCCATGCCGCCGACCAAGCTCTTTACCGTGCAAAAAGCACCGGGCGAAACGCCATCCGGCTTACCCCTTTCCTGTCTGAAGCCGGCAGAAAGCCGAAGGACGGCCCGGCCGTTTAGGCGCCGCCTTAGCCCGTTATTTCCGTTTTAGGCCTGTTTTTTAATATGCGGTTGTGCAAGTGGGCATCCCGACGGGATGCCCTCTTTGCGGGGGGGGGTGGGCAAAAAGGCTGCCGATGCGAGTATCGTCGATTTCGGCAAGCCTATGCTCCGCTCTATTTCTCTTTTCAAGCGGCCGCAGCTCAGCTAGGATTGTTCATTTTGGAACAGCCGCAGCTTTTTGTATATCCGGATTTCAGATCGCGGGCGAGCACGGCGATTCTTCTTTCACAGGCACATTCACACATCCATTGCGTGCGCCCGTTCCTATGGTTTTGCATCCGGTAAAGCGCCTTTAAGCCGCCAAATACCCGTCCTGTCAAATCTTCCGCGCTCGGGCCGTTGCGCGCAGTCGTTTTAGGTATGCAGCCGCAGTTGGTAACGGTCCCTCGCTTGAGCCGTTTTGTATTCACAAAAGCCTCGCGGCCGCAGTTGGTACAATGGCAGCGCCAGACATTATACCGATCCTCTTGATACGGCATTTTCTCCTCGACCCGAAGAAAGCCGAAGGACTGGCCTTTCAGATTCGATTCACGACTCATGCCGCGCCTCCCGCTTTTTCCCCAAAAATACCGGCGTGCGTATGCCGCAATGAAGCTGCTTGAAAAAGGGACGCAAACGCTTCGTCATATTTTGCTGAAGCTATAGCGGTAAATACCCGTTATCGGATTGGTATCGGTCGTGCGCGCCAGCATTTGCTTTGCCTCTTCCATCGCGCCCAATAGGTCGTCGTTTCTTATTTCCGCGAAACCGCACGTCAAATTGACGAAGGGCCCGTGCTTCTTTTCAAAACGCTCCTTTATGAAAGCGAGCTTTTTTTCCACCTCGGCATTTGTTTCCACGGATGCGAGCCATAATATCCGGCGTCGAAAGGCCGTGGATTGATCGGCGGAATCCAGATACAAAGAATCCAAACACAATTTGATCGTTTCTTTTAACTGTTCAATTTCGTATTCCGGCAATTTTCCTTTGGAACATTTTATTTCCGCCAAACAGCAATACATGAATTCTGCCGCCTCCCTCAACCAATGATGTTTATTGAAAGCAATCGGCATGCCTCAAGAAAATAGGCCCATGCTCCACAAAAAACCGGGAAAGAACGGGATCGAATTGCGAGCCGGCATATTCCTTAATTTCACGGTATGCAGCGTCCGCCGACCGCGCCTTACGGTACGGACGCCCATAGGTAATGGCGTCAAACGCATCGCAGATAGACGTCATTCTTGCGATAAGGGGAATGTCTTGGCCCGCAAGCCCGAGGGGGTAGCCCGCCCCATTCCACCATTCATGATGCAGCAGCGAAGCGGCGACAGCTAAATCAAACAGTTCCGGGTCCTTAGAAAAGGGCTGGGCCGGTTTTAGCGCCATGAGTATCTCTTTGCCGTATCTGGGGTGTTCCCGTACGGCCGCATCCTCCCCCGCGGGCAGCTTTTCGGGCCTCGTAAGGATATCCCGCGGTACCCGTATCTTTCCGATGTCATGAAAAAATGCGGCCCTCCCCCAAAGCAAGCAATCGCTTTTATTTACCTCCCGATGACCGTCCTCCGCCATTTCAAAGCAGAGCAAGCGGACGTAAAGCTCCACCCGGCTTAAATGCGCAAAAAGATGAAAAGGCATCCTGTGTAAGGCATCTTCATAATTGAGGTCCCCATGAACGGGGTTATCCCTTAGCGCGCCTTGAAAGTCCGCTTTTTCAGCCCCGTTACGAAACCGTTCACGGCGCGAAAGCTGCCCGGTTCCCGTCTCCTTTTCCGTCATTTTCACCACCTAAGCTTAACCTTTGGCGCGCTTCATTCGCTTTGGGTCATTCGGTATGATCCGCTCGAAATATCCCAAGAGCATGTCGAAAAGGCGCGATTCCCGATAGAAGATTGCACGTAACAGGGCCGCTGACCGTATACTCGTTAATATCTACTTATATAGTAACTATACTTACAGGAATTGTCAATGGGTAACTACGCAAATAGAATGAAGGGGGTGGTGATAATTTGACGGCGCAGAATTCAATCGTTACTGTCAAAGATTATGGGCATATCGTTTACTGCTTCGCCGATGTAATGGATGCAAAAGGAATTACGCGAAACAGACTTGCATTATTGGCCGGTATGCGGTTTGAGGTGGCAGATCGCCTGTACAAAGGAATAACGGAGCGGATGGACATGGATATTCTGGCGCGCGTTTGTTATGTGCTGGATTGCGAAGTAGGAGACGTTATTCAATACCGTAAGCCGGGTTGCAATATGTAATGCGCACCCGCATGCGGAATTTACCCCTTGCGCAACAAATTCCGTATGCAAATTTCTATCTTCGGCGAAAAGAAAAAGGATTGCTCCGCACAGCAATCCTTTTTCTTTCTACACAGGCTATCTGTCCGGATCGTCCTCTTCCCGGATAAAAGCATCCGCCCCCAGAAACACCTCGATCGTCATCAACACCCCCAAGCGATAGCCGTAAACGAACCTGTCGATGCCGGACAAACGGTTCATTTCCGTTTGTGCCTCGGAGAATGCTTCGAATAATTTGCGTTCATCCGCCTTTAAGGCAACAAGAAGCTTATCCTCGCTCTCCGACAGCGCTTCCATAATGTGTCCGTACTGAGAGCCTGCCTTAAAAAAGCGTGGTTCCAAGGTCAGCTTTCCCTCGGCAAGCAGTGTTAAAACGCTTCGCATAGTTTTCATCCTTTCCGTCGCAGTTCATGTTATGCCTTGTCGGGTCCGGCCGCATAAATTAATAAATCGCAATTCTATGTTTGAAACTGTAAGGGGAACGGCAAAATTTTCTGACGGATAGGCCCCGTCCCCGGGGTGGGGGGGGCGGTTCCCCGGCATGGGCCCGCTTGTACTCCGTACCGCGCAAGCAACCTTGAAATTATGCGAAGCTCCGCATATAATGAAGCATAGTCGCTTCAACGCGGAGGTCGCCAATGGATTATCTTACGGTGCGTGACGCAGCAAAAAATTGGAACGTATCGGAACGTTGGGTGCAGCAGTATTGCATCGAAGGGCGCATTGAGGGCGTGAAAAAGTTTGGCGTTTCATGGGCCATACCTGCCGACGCGAAAAAGCCTGCCGACCCGCGAAAAAACATAAGGAAGATTCGGGGTAAGGATGTATGAACGAAGTATCGAACGCGCTTCCAACGAGCGCCCTTTGGGAGCAGCTTTTCAAGGCTTCCTCCGTTGAACATTTTTTAGGCCAAAATGAAGGCGATATCGGACTTCTTCCTTTTTCGGAATACATCGGGGAGCTGTGTAAACAGCGTGGTGAGGCGCCGGAGCGGGTCATTAAGAGAGCAAACATCGAGCGCTCTTTCGGGCACTCGATTTTTCGCGGCGACCGCAATCCCTCCCGCGATACCGTTTTGCAGCTTGCTTTCGGGTTCGGCGCGGATATGGACTTAGCGCAAGCCTTGCTCAAACACGCGGGGCATAGCCCTCTGTATCCGAGGGTTCCTCGGGATGTTGTTGTCGGCTACTGCCTGTTTCACGGCACAAGCTTCCTTGAAACACAGCGCATACTCATGGAATTAGGCTTGCCCTTGGTCGGAGGCACGATAAAATGAGCGATATGCAAAATGCGATCAAGGAGCTTTCTACGGCTTTAAGTGAAATCATGCTGCCCAAGCGCTTTCTTAAAGGGTACGACCAGCTTGAGTGTTTAGCGCATAGCCACGCAACGGAAACCTATCTTGTGCGGCAAAAAGGCTCCCATATGCTTTGCATCGCAAAATGCTACGACAGGAATTTTTATAAGGCGGTCAAGGAAAGCGGCATATTGAAAACCCTGCGTCATGAAGGTTTGCCCGCTTTCGTGGAGGAATATGAGGATGATGCCACCGTCTGCATCGTGCGGGAGTATATCGAGGGAACTCCGCTTGATAAATATGTGGCGCAGCACAGCTTGTCGCAAGCGCAGATCGTCGCCTTATGCGTGGAGCTATGCGATATTTTGTGCTATTTGCATGAACAGGAGCCGCCCGTTATCCACCGCGATATCAAGCCGCAGAATATCATCATGAAGGATAACGGAAAGCCTGCCCTTATCGACTTCGATATTGCGCGCGTCTACGATAGCAACGCGGAAACGGATACGCAATTCATCGGCACAAGAACCTATGCCCCGCCCGAACAGTACGGCTTTTCGCAGACCGATTGCCGCGCCGACATTTACTCCCTCGGCGTTTTGCTGTGCTTCCTGTTGACCGGCAATACAGACGTGAAAAACGCGAAAATACCGAACAAACGCCTGTCCGTTATCGTGCATCGCTGTGCGGCTTTTTCACCCGAAGAACGCTTTTCGGATGCCGCCGCCGTGAAAAATGCGCTGCTTTCTACCGACGGCCGCAAGCAAAAAAAGGTTGTCCGCGCTTGTTCCTTTGCGGCGGCTGCGTTAATCTGCCTGTGCGCGGGATTCGGCCTTGGGCGCTATACGGATTTTCTTACGGCTTCCGCGCAAGCGTATGGCGTGCGGTTTGCGGAGCCTTTGATGGAACAGGCCGTGCGCGTTCAACTCGGGAAAAATAGAACCGAACCCATCACGAAAGAAGAATTGCTGTCTGTCCGCGAACTATACATCTTCGGAAACGAGGTATCCGTGTCGCAGGACGCTTTCCTCGAAGGACTGGGTGGACGGTTGCGCGACGCGCCGCGCGGCACGATAGCTACGCTCGAAGATGTGAAGCTGATGCCAAACCTTGAAAAGCTGTACGTCAACTACCAAACGCTTAGCGATATATCCGCCATAGCGGAGCTTTCCTATTTGACCGAGGTGAATTTCCGGCACACCTTCGTGGAGGATATTTCCGCGCTTTCCGATATGCCGCATTTACGCCGCGTAACGTTATACGATACGCATGTTACGGATATGTCCGCGCTTGCTTCCTGCCCCATGCTGGACTTTTTAGAAGCGGGCGAAACGAAAATCCCCTCCCTCGATACGCTGCCCGCCTCATTGAAAACCCTATCCCTAAAGCGCGCGGCGCTTCTGTCGCTAAACGGGATAGAGCGCTTTGAACGGCTGCAAACGCTTTATTTGAGCAATACGGATTTAGCCGACTTGGAGCCACTCACCCGCGCGCCGCAATTAAGAGAGGTCTACATCGACGAAACCATGCGCGACGCTGCGGAAGCGCTCGGCGATACGGCTTTTGAAATTCTATATGAGTAAGTGAATCTCAACCAAATAAACCCACAAAGGTGAGCTGGCAGCTCACCTTTTTTACTTTTCGCCTTGGTAAAATAAGGTTGTCATTGGCAAAGTGTCAATGCAATTTGCAAAAAAGGTACGATTCAATTCTTCTACCACGGGAGGAGCGGTTTTATGGCAGTAGCATACACCACCTATACGGCAACGGCGGATATCCCATTCCACTATCATTTTGTTTGTGAGCATTGCGGCAAGGATAGCGGGATGCTCGCATCCAAGGTGCAAGGGAGCAACAGCATCAATATCAGCGGCAAAGGCCGCCCATCGCCCGCACAGCAAGCGGAACTGCAAGCCGGTGCGCAAGCAAGCGCACAAACGGCACTGCG
>JAJFTZ010000008.1 GCA_021372675.1 Eubacteriales bacterium | reverse complement strand
GGAATGCACCTGCCTCTACGCCAAGGTGCTCGACGAGCATCTTCCTATCGCCGCCGACGTGTTGAGCGACCTCCTTCGCCACTCCAAGTTCGATCCCGCCGACATCGAAAAGGAAAAGGGCGTGGTGTGCGAGGAAATTTTAATGGTGGAGGATACGCCCGAGGACCTCGTGCACGAGGCGCTTTCCTCCATCGTGCACGGCAGTTCGGCCTACGCAAAGCCCATTTTGGGCACGGAGGCGAGCGTGCGCTCCTTCACGCGCGAGGGCATTGTCGATTATATGGACAGGCACTACGTGCCCGATAACATCGTGGTTTCCTGCGCGGGCAACTTCGAGCGCGAGGCGCTTTTAGACGCGGTGAACCGGTGCTTCTCGGGCGACGCGGCGTCTTTTAACAAGCCCGGCCCCGCGTGTGAGATCACCGACAAGCGTGCGTTCAAGGCCTTGGAGAAGGACGTGGAACAGGTGCACATATGCCTCGGCTTTCCCGGCTACAAAAACGACGACGACCGCCAATACCCGCTTTTCGTGCTCAACAACGCCCTCGGCGGCAGCATGAGCTCGCGGCTTTTCCAAAACATCCGCGAGGAGCGCGGGCTCGCGTATTCTATTTACTCCTACCCCTCGGCCTACGCGGACGCGGGCTATTTCGCCCTCTACGCCGGCACGGGCGAAAAACAGGCGGAGGAGGTCGTAAAGCTGATGCTTCTTGAGCTCGACGAGCTTTTGAAAAACGGTATCACGGCGGAGGAGTTCAAGCGCAGCAAGGAGCAGCTCAAGGGCAGCTACATGCTCGGGCAGGAAAGCACCTCCGCGCGCTCGAACGCCATCGGCAAGGCAGAGCTTTTACGCGGAAAGGTCTACACTGAGCAGGAGATCATGGAGCGCATCGAGCGCGTGACGATGGACGACGTGCGCGCCATTCTCCCCTACGTGTTCGACCGCAACCGCATCTGCGGCGCGTTCGTGGGCCGCATGAGCGAGCGGGAAAAGGATATAGAAAAACGCATCATGGAGTGGTAAAATTGTTCCACCAAGATACTTCAGAATTTGGTTGGGGGGAACGATCGCAATGGACAAGCTTGACATGATCTTCCGGATGCAGAAAGCGCTCGACGACGATATCACGCGCCGCCGGGGCTTGGAGGGCATCGGCTTCGAGGAATGGATGCAGAAGGACGTTCTGGCCATCACCGCGGAGCTTTCTGAGCTTTTAAACGAGGTCAACTTCAAGTGGTGGAAGAATAAAAAGGAGATCGACCCCGCCGCCGTGAAGGAGGAGCTTGTGGATGTGCTGCATTTTTACGTGAGCATGTGCCTGAGGGCCGGGTTCACGCCGGACGAGCTCTACGAGGTTTACGCTTCCAAAAACCGGGAGAATTTCAACAGGCAGAACGGCCTTTCTACGAAAAAGGGATATGCCCTTAACGAATGACGGGGAGGGAGCTTCGCATCGTCAGGCAGAAAAAAAAGTTTAAAACGCGTTTTTATGTGTTTCTTTGCCTCCTTTTCGCGCTCGTCGTGACGCTGGTCGCGGTGCTTGCGAACGGGAAGGGCGAGGGAATACTTTCCGAGAGCAGCCTGCGCATGGAGCTAAGCGTGAGCGCCGCCGCCATACGCGACGAGGCCGCCGTTTCCGTGGACCGCTACGACAGGGTGGATTACCTCGTGAACGAGGGCGCGTCCGTCACCAGCGGCACGCCCGTCGCCACGGTGTACAAATGGGGCTACAGCGACGAAATGACGCAGGCGGTCGTGCGCGCGCAGCGCGCCGTACTCGCGGAGCAGCTGCATCAGCTCGAGGGCATTGCCAACCCGGGCCTCGAGAACATCACGCTCCAAATCGGCCAAAAGAAGGAGCAGCTTGCGGCGCTCACCATGAAAGCCGGCGCGGGCGACCTTCTCACGATTCAGAACGAGCTTATAAGCTTATTGAGGCAGCGCTCCGAATATCTAAAGGCCAATGTACAGCCCACCGAGGCGCTCAGCGCGCTTTACGCGGCAGAGCAGCAGCAGATCGACCTTCTCGCGGCATGGAAAAGCGACGTTGCCGCCGTGCGCGACGGCGTGGTCAGCTTTTATTTCGACGGCTACGAGGATGTTTTAAACGCCGCCAAGCTCTCCAATGTAAACGCGGACCTCGTAAAATCGGTTGTAAAGGCCGCGGCGGGCGGCACGGGCGCCGTTACGGGCAACCTTCTTTACCGCATCGTGGACGGGCAAAACTGGTACATCGCGTTCGTCACCCCCGCGAGCGAACCGTTTCGCGTGGCGGCGGGCGAGCAGTATACGGTGGTGTTCGACGGCTATCTCGACAGGCCCTATACGGGTACCGCGCTCGCGCCCGTCATAGATCAGACGGGCGTGGTGAACCTTATACAATTTCACGAGGACATGGGCGCGCTTTTGAACGCGCGAAGCCTCAAGGCCACCGTCGTCAAGGACGCGACGGGCTTCGACGTGCCGCTTAGCGCGCTCACGGTCGAGGACGGCGTGCCGGGGCTTACGATCGTGATGGCGGACGGCACGGCGCGTATCGAGGTGGAGGTTTTGGGCGTCAGCGGCGACCGCGCCGTGGTGCGCGCGAAAAACGCGACGGATACCTTAGGCGCCGGGCAAAGGTACGTGAAGCCGTAACGGGGAAAGGGGTAACGGAATTGACCATTGCGGAAAATTGTGCCGCCGTCATGGGAAACATTGCCCGCGCGGCGGCGGAGGCCGGAAGAAGGCCCGAGGAAGTAAAACTCATTGCCGTCACGAAGTACGTCGATGCGGCGAGGATCAAAGAAATCATCCCCTGCGGCATACGCGACGTGGGGGAAAACCGCGTGCAGGAGCTGCGCGAAAAGTACGATTTTTATAAAAATTCATCTTTCGGCATCCATTTTATTGGACAACTGCAAACGAATAAGGTAAAATATGTAAAAGGCAGCGTAGAGCTCATCCATTCTGTGGACAGGCTCTCCCTCGCTTGCGCGATCGGCGGCTTTCGGCCGGAGGTCGAGCAGGATGTTCTCATCGAGGTGAACATCGGCGACGAGCCTCAAAAAGGAGGCGTCGCGCCGGGCGAGCTGCCGGGCTTTGCCGAAGCCCTTTCCAAAACTCCCGGCCTTCGTGTGAAAGGCTTGATGTGCGTGCCGCCCCCTTGCGGTGAGGCGGAGGCGCGGCGTTATTTTTCTCGGATGCGGGAGCTTTCCGAAAGGCTTGAGGCATACGCCTTCCCCAACGTTTTCATGGAGGAGCTCTCCATGGGCATGAGCGGGGATTACATGTCCGCCGTAAAGGAAGGGGCCACGATGGTGCGCATCGGAACGGCGCTGTTCGGCCCGCGCGTGTAGGGCGGAGGCAAGGCATACATATATATACGCCGCGCCGAAAACACATTGGGGGTCGTTATTTCTCCAAGCGCCAAGAAAAATTACGATGGAGGAATAATCATGGAAGGGTTCGTTAAAAAATTTATGGATTTCATCGGCATCGAGGAAACGGAACTCGACGATGAAATGTATGGGGACGATATGTACGACGAGGCCGTCATTCGTGACGACAACGTTGTGGATATCGGCAACCGCGGCAAGCGTAAAGCCGCCGCGCCCAACGGAAACGTGATAAGCATCCCCTCGCAGGCGCAGATGAAGATGATCGTGTATCATCCCATCAGCTACGAGGATACGCAAAACATCATCGATAACCTCAAGAGCCGCAAGCCCGTCATCGTCAACATGGAGGAGCTCGAGATCGACTGCGCGCAGCGCATCCTCGATTTTATGGCCGGCGCCATCTATGCCCTCAACGGCACCATCTACAAGGTGTCGCGCGGCATCTTTGTGGTCGCCCCCGCCAACTGCGACGTGATCGGCAACGGCGAAGCCGCCCTGTAAGCGGCCGCGTCTCCCTTATAAAAAACGTGCGCGCGCCAATGCCACCGCCTTGGCGCGCCGTTCCGTTTTAAGGAGAAAAACGGGGCCCCCGCAAAGCCGTATGGATTTGTGGGGAGAGGAGGAGCAATGGATTGTTGCGGATGTCCGCCGTCAGGCGGACGGAGCGGGAAGGAGTTTGCGACGACGAATGACGAGAAACGACATCATCCATAAAAAATTCAGCCGCGCCTTCCGCGGCTACGACCCCGCCGAGGTGGACGCTTTCCTCGACGAAATCGTGCGCGAGCTCGATAAGCTCGAGCAGGCGCGCTCCCTCGCCGAGACCCGCGCGGAGCTTTTGGAAAAGCAGCTCAAGAAGGGTTCGTAGATATAGCCCTATAATTTTTCATATGCCTCTCCGTTTTCGCAGATACTAGCAAAGGTAAGGAAAGCTGAACCCCTGCGGTTTAGAGGGCCGGAAAGCACGCCATTGCCGTGTTAGAGGCACTTGCCGTAGTTTCGCTACGCCTTCATGCCCCTGCCTTGCACTGACGCACTTTCCGACCCTCTAAACTCCTTGACCGCAAAGCTGCAAGTTTGGATACAATGCAAGGAAGAAGAGGGAGCCGTAGCGTCCGGCGAAGCCGGAGCCCTACGGGCCGAGGCCTGTGGCCTCGCGTGCGGGGCTACGGTGACGGATGATGACGATGCAGTGCGCCAAAATGGCAGCTTCGCGGCGTAGGGTTTCGGCTCTCCTTACCTTTATCTGCGTCATGGGAGGCATTCTTTCGTGTTACTGCAAAACAGGACCTACAACGGCCTTTTGGATATCCCGCTCGACGCCGCGGCTCTTGAGGCGCACGCCGCCGAGATCGCGGCGTTTCGCACGCGTTCCGCGCGCCGTAAGGAGCTTTCGCTTTTCCCGCAGCTGAGCGTAGACAGGCGCATGCTCACCTCGCTTTATAAGCTCTCGCGCGAGCGCTACGAAAAGAACAGGGAAATCCCGCCCGCCGCGGAGAGCCTGCGCGACGAGTTTTACGTGGTGGAAAAAAACCTCATCGCCGTGCAGAACGCGCTCGATGAGATTGCGGAAGCGCGGCTCCCCGTGTGCGCGCAGGGCGAATACGTGGGGCTGCCCCGCGTTTACCGCATGGCGGCCGCCATGGTGGGGCATAGGGGGGGGCGCGTGGAGGACGCTACGCTCACGGGGTTTTTGCGCGGCTTTCAGGGCGTGAGCCCGCTCGCCATGCGCGAGCTGTGGCTTTTGCCGCACATGCTGAGGGTCGCGCTTTTAAAGCTTCTCTCGCTCGAGGCCATGGCCGCGTACGACGTGATCGCCCAGTACGACGATGCCGACGCCGCGCTCGCGCTTCTTTTGAAGGAGCGGTCGGAGGCAAAGCGTGAGGCGCTTCTCGAAAAGCTGGAATTGGGGAAAAACCCCGCATGCGCGGATTTTTTGATCGGCCGCCTCGAGGAGCGCGACGAATACGCCGCTTTACAGGCGCTCGATAAATGCCTCCGCCGCGAGGATGCCGAAGCGGAAACGCTCCTCGCGCGAAACCGGGGCTTGCTTTCGGCTTCGTCCATGCGCGTGAACAACGCCATCGCGAGCCTGCGTTTTTTGGACGGGCTCGACTGGCCCGCCCGCTTCGAGGACTATTCGAGCGTGGAAAAGGTGCTGCGCGAGGGGGCGGATTACGGGGGGATGGACGCCGCGACGCGCACATACTATAGGAGCGTGGTCGAGCGCCACGCGAGGCGCCTCAACGTGGCGGAAACGGTGGTGGCGCGTCAGGCTGTAAGGCTCTGCGAGGGCCGCGAGGGGAAGCGCGCGCAGGCGGGGTATTACCTTTTCTGTCAGGGGCGGGAGGAGCTTTTTTCCTCCCTACGGCCAGATATGCGCCACGCGGGCTTAAAGCAAAACGCGCGCCTCGCGGCGTTCCTCGCGTGCGAAGCGTTCGTTACGGTCGTCCTCATAGTACTTTGTGCGCCCATGGGCTTCCTTAGCTTGCTTTTGAGCGTGCTGCCCGCGTGGAGCCTCGCGCACTGCGCCGCGGTGTTCTGCTTCTCCCGCGCCATGCCCGTGCGCCGCATCCCGCGCATGGATTTAAGAAACGGCGTCGGCGCGGAAAACAAAACCCTCGTGGCGGTGCCCACGCTCGTGCTCGACGAAGCCTCCGTCCGCGCCGGGACGGAGCAGCTCGAAACGCATTATCTCGCCAACCCCTACGAAAATTGCAGCTTTGCCATACTCGCCGATTTTAAGGATTCCCCAAACGAGGAAAACCCCGGCGAGAGGGAGCTGTTGGCGCTCGCCGAAAATAGGATAAAAGCGCTCAACGAGAAATACGCCCCGGACGCGCCTATCTTTTTTTATCTGCACCGCAGGCGGGAGTTCAACGAAAACGACGGCGTGTACATGGGCCGCGAGCGCAAGCGCGGCGCGCTCACGGACCTTGTGAACCTCCTTCTCGGCGGCGACGGCGAGCCGTTTTTGCTCGTGACAAGTCCCCTCCCCGAGGGAATCCGCTACTGCCTTACGCTCGATGCGGACACGCTTCTGCCGCGCGAGGCGCTTTTAGAGCTTGTGGGCGCGATGGCGCACCCGCTCAACAAACCCGTGTGCGACCGTTACGGCGTGGTGCGCGAGGGCTACGGCGTGATCGCGCCGCGCATGCGCGCGCTTTCCTCGGGCGCGGCGAAAACCCGCTTTGCAAGGCTCGTCTCGGGCGATTTCGGCCTTGACACGTACTCCGCAGCGGCGGGCGAGTTTTACCAGGACGTTTTCGGCGAGGGCATCTTCGGCGGCAAGGGCATCTTCGACGTGGAGGCGTTTCGAAACGCCCTGCGCTATTGGATCCCCGACCGTACCGTCTTAAGCCACGACCTTCTCGAAGGCTGCTTCTTGCGCGCGGGATTCATGGGCGACGTGGCGCTTTACGACAGCGAGCCCTCCGCCTTCGTTTCGTGGTGGAAGCGGCAGCACAGGTGGATACGGGGCGACTGGCAGTTAATCGTGTTCGCGTCGAAGCGCCTGCGCGACGCCGCGGGCACCAAGCATAAAAGCCCCTTAAACGGGCTTTCGCGCGCAAAAATGGCGTTCAACATGGCGAAAAGTCTCGTGCTGCCCGCTGTGCTCCTCGCGCTTCTCGCCACGGCGTTCACGGGCTTCGGGCTCTACACGGCGCTCGCGCTGCTCGCCATTTTGGACGGGCTTTTAATCGATTTTATCTTGCTCGTCTGCGGCTTCTTCGGCAAAAAGGAGCAGGGCGACCCCTCCGGCGCGCTTCGGGAACAGGCGGTGCCGTTCGCCCACGCGCTTTTGACGCTCCTCACGCTTCCCTTCGCCGCCTACCGCCAGCTCGACGCGGTCATTCGCACGCTTTACCGCGTGTACCGCTCGCATAAAAACCTGCTGCAATGGCAGACGGCGGCGGAAAGCGCCGCGAACAAGCTCGATTCCTTAAAAAGCTACTATCGCGGGCTATGGCTCTGCCCCGCCGCGGGCGCAGCGCTACTTACCCTCGCCTTTTTTTCGCCCGCACCGCTTTTCTGCGCGCTGTTCGGGGCCTTATTCCTCTTTGCTCCCTATGCCGTGAAGCGGCTCGATATACCCTATGGCGCGCCAAGGCTCGATGAGGAGGAGCGCGCGTTTTTATCGGACGCCGCGCGCGCCACATGGAGGTTTTTCGAGGAATTCTGCAACGAGAAAAGCGCACATCTCCCGCCCGATAACTTTCAGGAATCCCCGGCCAAGCCACCGGTAAGGAATACCTCGCCCACCAACATCGGCATGGGGCTTATGGCGTGCGTGAGCGCCTACGACCTCGGCTTTTTAGAGGAGGATGGGCTTATAAAAAGGCTTTCCGACATGATCGAAAGCGTGGAGGGCCTGGAGAAGTGGAGCGGGCACCTCTACAACTGGTACCGGCTTTCCGACCAAAGCGTATTATCGCCGCGGTATGTTTCCACAGTGGATAGCGGCAACCTCGTGGCGTGCCTACTAACTGCGGAGCAGGCGCTCCTCGCGCTTTCTTCGGAGGCGGCGGGGCCGCTCGCGGCGCGCTGCCGCGCGCTTGCCACAGGTATGGACTTTACGGTGCTCTACGACGCGCAAAGGTCGCTGTTCCACATCGGCTACGACGGGGAAAACGGCACGCTCTCCAAATCGTGGTACGACCTTCTCGCCTCGGAGGCGCGGCTCACGAGCTTCATGGCCATCGCGCTTTCGCAGGTGGGCAACAAGCATTGGCTCAACCTCGGGCGGCTTTTGACGCGCGCCTCGGGCGGGCGCACGCTCCTTTCGTGGGGCGGTACGATGTTCGAATACCTCATGCCCGTGCTTTTCACAGGCGCCATCCCCTTCACGCTTTTGGAGGAAAGCTGCGCGCACGCCGCCGCGACGCAGCAAAGCTACGCTTCCGATACGCCGTGGGGCATCTCCGAGTCGGGCTACTTCGCGTTCGACCGCTTTATGTACTATCAGTACCGGGCGTTCGGCGTGCCCAGCCTAGGCTTGCAGGCGGCGCGCGAGCGCGAGCGGGTGATCGCCCCTTACGCGAGCGCGCTCGCGCTGTGCCTTGACCCGCACAGCGCCGTTAAAAACCTCATGGAGCTAAAGGGACTGGGCGCGCTAGGCAGCTACGGCTTTTTCGAGGCGGTCGATTATACCGCAACGCGCATACGCTCAGGGCAAGGGTTCGAGCTTGTCAAAAGCTATATGGCGCACCATCAGGGCATGAGCCTTTGCGCCATGAACAACGCGCTCAACGAGAACGTCCTCCAAAAGCGCTTCCACAAAATTCCCGAGGTGCGCGCCGCGCGGCTCCTTCTCGAGGAGCGGCGCCCGTCGATGTCCATCACCATCCGCGAGTACAAGAGCGGCGTCTACCGCGAGGACAGCGCGTATAAGGAGGAAAAGCCCCGCGTGCGCACGGTGCATGGCGGCGCGCTTATCCCGGAGACGCAGTTGCTGACCAACGGGCAGTACACGGTGTTTTTGTGCGACAGCTCGCTTTCCTTCAGCCGCTGCAACGACATGATGCTCACGCGCTGGCGCGGCGACGCGCTGCGCTCCGATTCGGGCGTGCATGTGGCGGTGCGCGACGGTCAGAACGTGTGGCCGGTGGGCTCTATCCCCGCAGGGCCGGGCGACGGCGGGCTTGTGACGACGCTCGAGCCGCACAAGGTATCGTTTTCGCGCGAGGAAAACGATATAAAGGCGAATTTGGAGGTATGCGTATCGCCGCAGAGGAACGCGGAGGTAAGGCGGCTCACGCTCACCAACGCGGGCGACGAAACGCGCGAGCTGGAGGTGGGCGTGTTCGCCGAGGTGTGCATGGAAACGCAGCGGCGGGATATGGCGCATCCGGGCTTCGTGAAGCTCACGATCAACGCCCTTCTCGAGGACGATGTGCTCCTTTTCGAGAAGCGCGCATCCGATAAGAAGGATTTCCGCTACCTTTACTGCATGCTCTTGGGGCCGGGCAAGGCGCGCTTCTGCACCGACCGGCTCGTGATGCCCGGCCGCGGCAAGAGCATCACCGAGGCGCTGTTGCAGCCCTCTATGGGGCGCGAGAGCGTGGAGCTCCCCGTGGAGCCGGGCATCTGCGCCCGCGCGTCGGCACAGGTTAAGCCGGGAGGCACCGTAAGGCACTATTTCGTGATGGGGTATGCGGCCACCAAAAAGCAGGCGCTCATGGACGCGCAGGAGATGAAAACGGAGCTCGACGCAAGCTTCGACCTCGCATGGGCGCACGCCAACAGCGCGCTTCGTTTCGCCTCGCTCACGCGGGGCAAGGCGGAGCTTTTCGAACGCATGGCGTCGAGGCTGCTATTGGGCCTGCCCCAAAAGCGCGCCGCTGAGCTGCCGCGCGAAGGCGGTACGGAGGCGCTTTGGCGCTTCGGCGTCTCCGGCGACGAGCCGATCGTGCTGATGCGCGTGTACAAGCTGACCCAAGCGCGCACCGTAAAGACGCTCCTCGAGTTCCACGACTTTATGCGCGCGAGGGGTTCCCATTTCGATCTTGTTTTGGTGGGCGAATACCCGCACGAATACCACAACGATCTCCGCTCGCGCTTGGAGGATATGCTCCAGGCCCTCAGCCGCGGCGCGCCGGGCGTACATCTGCTGCACGGCTTTTTGCTGAGCGAGGCGGACAGGCGGCTTTTGAGCGCGCTTTGCAACGTGGAGATCGACGGTGAAAGGAGCCTCGACCGCCAGTTTTCCCCGCATCTCCACAGGCGCGCCGCATACCGCGAGTACGCCGCCACGCCGGGGGGCCGCGGCGCGTTCGCCGAAAAGCGTGGGGAGCTTTCCTTCTTCAACGGCCTCGGCGGCTTCGACGCGGAGCGCGGCGAATACGTGACCGTGCTCAAAAGGGGAGAGTCCACGCCGCTGCCCTGGAGCCATATTTTGGCCAACGAAAACTTCGGCACGCTCCTCACCGAAACGGGCGGCGGCTATACGTGGCATTCTAACAGCCGCGAAAACAAGCTCACCCAGTGGTACAACGACCCGGTCCGCGACCCCAAGGGAGAAATGCTCCTTTTGACCGACGAGGACGACGGCGCGACGTGGGCCGTCACCCCCGGCAGGCTCCAGTACGAGGCGGAGTGCGCCGTGCGCTACGGCTTCGGCTACGCGGTGTACGAAAGCGCCGCGCAGGAGCTTTCCTCGGAGCTTACGGTGTTCGTGGACGGCGAACGGCCCGTAAAATACGCGCTCCTTAAGCTCCATAACCCCATGACGCACCAAAGGAGCCTTCGCGTGCTGTACTGCGCGGACTGGGTCCTAGGCGACGCGCCGCACCCCGAGGCGGTGTACGTGCGCGGCGAAAACAACCTTTCGCTCGCCAAAAACTGCCGCGCGCCGGGGGAGGATTACGCCTACCTCGGCTTATGCGGCGCGGAATGCGAGCGGAGCGCCGACAGGCTTACCGTCCTCAACGACGGCTGGGACATCGAACGCTTCGAGCAGGACGACGCGTTGCGGCCGGGCGGCTTTTCGGCGCTCCGCGCGCGCGTTGCGCTCGCGGGCGGCGAAACCAAAACCCTGGTGCTCCTCATGGGGGAGGATAGCTTGGAAAACGCGCGGGCTATGGCGCTTTTGACGGCGGAGGAGGTTGAAGCCCGCCTAAAGGAAACGAAGGCGCTGTGGAAAAAGCGCCTCAACGGCCTAAAGGTAAAAACGCCCGACGCCGCTTTTAACACCATGGTAAACGGATGGCTGATGTACCAAACCTGGGCCTCCCGCATCCTCGCGCGCACGGGGTATTACCAATGCGGCGGCGCGATAGGCTTCCGCGACCAGCTGCAGGATATGCTCTCCCTCCTGCAAACGCATCCGGAGCGCGCAAGGGAACACCTGCTCCTCGCGGCGAGCAAGCAGTTCGAGGCGGGGGACGTGCTCCACTGGTGGCACGCGCCGAGCCACGGCGTGCGAACCCGCATCAGCGACGATAAGCTTTTTCTGCCCTTCGTGCTCATGGAATACCTCGAGGCGACGGGCGATACCGCCATTTTGGAGGAGCGCGTAAGCTACCTTGCGGACTGCTGCATCCCCGAAAGCAAAAAGGACCTTTTCGACCGCATCCCCTGCGCGGAGGTCTCGGGCACCATGTACGAACACTGCGCGCGGGCGGTCGAGAGCGCGCTTACCCTCGGCACGCACGGGCTGCCGCTCATGGGCGGCGGGGACTGGAACGACGGCATGGACCGCGTGGGCGAAAACGGCGGGGAAAGCGTTTGGCTCGGCTTCTTCCTCATGTACATCCTCGAACGGTTCGCGCCGCTTTGCAAGGAAAAAAACGACGCGGAGCGCGCCGCGCGGTATGAGGAAAGCGCGAAAACGCTTCGCGAAAGCTTGGAAACGCACGGCTGGGACGGCGGCTGGTATCGCCGCGCCTATTTTGCCGACGGCGCGCCTTTAGGCTCGCGCGAGAACGAGCAATGCTCCATCGATTGCGTGTCCCAGTCGTGGGCGGCGGTCTGCCAAATGAAAAACGCGCGCGAAGCGCTCGATGCGGCCGTAAATATGCTCCTCGATGAGGAAAACGGCGTATTTAAGCTGCTGGCGCCGCCCTTCGACAAGCCGGAAAGGGAGGTGGGCTACATCAGCGCATACCTTCCGGGCGTAAGAGAAAACGGCGGGCAGTATACGCACGCCGCCGCGTGGGCGGCGCTTGCCGCCTGCAAACTCGGGGACGCGGCGCTCGCAAACCGCATCTTCCGCCTTGTCAACCCCGTGGGGCACGCGAGCGGCGAGATGCAGCGGCGGCGCTACAAGGGGGAGCCTTACGCGGTGGCGGGGGATGTGTACGCCACGGGCAGGAACGCCGGACGCGCGGGTTGGACGTGGTACACGGGCGCAGCGTCGTGGCTCTACGTGGTGGGCGTGGAGCACATGCTCGGCATCAGGCGGCGCGGGGATATGCTCCTCGTTTCCCCCTGCACAGTGTGGGAGGAGTATTCCTTCACCTACCGCTTCAAAAGTACCGAATACGCGGTGACGGTACGCCTTGGGGAAACGGGGGAATGCGGGGCGCAAATACCGCTTAAAGACGACGGGATGCGCCACGAGGTTGCGGTGGAGTTGAAAAGATAAACGCGGCGGGGGGCCGCGCCTCCCGCCGCATTCCATAAAGCGTATTGCGCTAAAAGCCCTTTTACGCTAAAGTATCCCCATGGAACGAAACGCGAAAAAACCTGAAAACGCCCTTCCGCCGCTGCCCATGACGCGCGCGGAGCTTGAAGCGCGCGGCATCGCAAGGCTCGATTTCGTGCTCGTCACGGGCGACGCCTACATCGACCACCCGAGCTTCGGCGCGGCCATCATCGGCCGCACGCTCGAAAGCCGCGGCTATACGGTGGGGATCATCGCGCAGCCGGACTGGCACAGCGCGGAACCCTTTCGCGCGCTTGGCAAGCCGCGCCTCGCGTTTTTAATCACCTCCGGCAATATGGATTCCATGGTCAATCACTACACCTCCTCGCGCAAACGGCGCAGCGACGACGCCTACACCCCCGGCGGCAAGGCGGGCGCGAGGCCCGACCGCGCCGCTATCGTGTACGCGCACCGCGCGCGGGAGGCGTATAAGGGCGTACCCATCATTTTGGGCGGCATCGAGGCAAGCCTTCGCCGCTTTGCCCATTACGACTATTGGGACGATAAGGTGCGCCGCAGCGTGCTCGTGGACGCCGTGGCGGATTTCGTGGTGTACGGCATGGCCGAACGGGCGGTCGTCGAGCTTGCCGACGCGCTCGCCTCGGGCCTCAGGCCCCGCGACATCACCTATGTGGCGGGTACGGCGTTCCAAACGCAAAGCCTTGAAAACATATACGACTATACGCTTATCGAAAGCTACGACGAGGTCGCAGCCGATAAGCCTGCCTACGCGCGCGCGTTTTTAAAGCAGTACGAGGAGCAGGACCCCGTAAGGGGCAAGCGGCTCGTGCAGCCGCACGGCTCAGGCTTCGTGGTGGTGAACCCGCCCGCCATGCCTTTAAATTCCACCGAGCTCGACGAAGTGTACGCGCTCCCCTATACGAGAAGGCCGCACCCGAGCTACGATAAGCACATCCCCGCGCTCGACGAGGTGGAGTTTTCGCTCGCCTCCTGCCGCGGCTGCTTCGGTGCGTGCTCGTTTTGCGCGCTCACCTTCCACCAGGGGCGCATCGTGCAGTCCCGCAGCCACGCGTCGCTCACGGAGGAGGCGAAACTGCTCACCAGGCAGCCCGGCTTCAAGGGCTACATACACGACGTGGGCGGCCCCACCGCCAACTTCCGCCGCCCCGCGTGCAAGCGCCAACTCGAGGAGGGCGCGTGCAAAAACCGCCAGTGCCTGGGCTTTACCCCCTGCAAGCGGGTGGACGCCGACCATTCGGATTACGTGGCCCTTTTAAAAAAGCTCCGCGCCGTGGAGGGCGTGAAGCGCGTGTTCGTGCGCTCCGGCGTGCGCTACGATTACGCCATGCTCGACCGTGACGACGCCTTTTTGCGCGAACTTGTTGGGCACCATGTGAGCGGGCAGCTCAAGGTCGCGCCCGAGCATGTGGACGATAGGGTCTTAAGGCTCATGGGCAAGCCCTCCGCCGCGCTCTACGAGCGCTTTTTACAGAAATACAAGGCGATCAACCGCGCCCTCGATAAGGAGCAGTTCATCGTGCCGTACTTCATGAGCTCCCACCCGGGGAGTGACCTTAACAGCGCCGTGGAGCTCGCTCTGTTTTTAAAGCGCACCGGCCAGCGCCCCGAGCAGGTGCAGGATTTTTATCCCACGCCCGGCACGCTTTCCACCTGCATGTATTATACCGGCCTCGACCCGCGCACCATGGAAAAGGTATACGTGCCGCGCTCTTACGAGGAAAAGGCCATGCAACGCGCGCTCATGCAGTATTTCATGCCGCAGCACCGCGCTATGGCGAGGAAGGCGCTTGTGAAAGCCGGGCGCGAGGATCTCATCGGCTTCCATAAGAACGCGCTTGTCCCGCCCGAGAGAGAGTCGGCTTTACCCCCGCGTGGAAGGCGCAAAGGCTAACTTCCGCGCTTTTCGCGGCGAATCGCGTCGGTTTTTTATCATTGGCCCGGGAGGGCCTTTTTATTTACCGCCAAAATGCAGGATTTGATGCATGAAATGATATATTAAGTAATTTTATGGCGGCAACTCTTTCTTTTGGGTGGGGGATGTGTTACACTTAGCAAGGCCGATTGTCGGAATTTTGTCAATGGTGCGATTCGCGCTCGGTCCGCACATCAAAAGGAGGGTTTCTGAGAGCATGGCCGGTGTAACAAACGCCCGCAGGGAACAGTACGAAAAGCTGGATACGATTATTTCGCGGTGGAAAGGCGAACAGGGCGGGCTGCTTCCCATCATGCAGCACGCGCAGGAGCTTATGGGCTGCCTCGACGACGAGGTGCAAAGGTACATTTCCGATAAGACGGGTGCGTCCGTCAGCACCATCTACGGCATCGCCACCTTTTACTCGCTCTTCACCCTTGCACCCAAGGGGAAATATAAGATCGGCCTGTGTTTGGGCACGGCCTGCTACGTGCGCGGCTCCCAAAACGTGATCGACGAGCTACAAAAAGAGCTTAAGGTCGAGGTCGGCAAAACAACGCCCGACGGGCTTTTCACGCTGGACGCCACGCGCTGCATCGGCTGCTGCGGCCTCGCGCCCGCGATGATGATCAACGACGAGGTGTTCGGCCGTCTTGTACCGTCCGACGTGCCCGGCATCCTCGACCATTTCCGTCAAAAGGAAGCGTAAGCCATGGTGATGAAGGAGATCGCGCTCCATCTGCTCGACATCGTGCAAAATTCCCTGTCGGCGGGCGCGAACCTCATCACGGTCGCAGTCGATATCGACGAGGCAAAGAACCTGTTGTCCGTGAGCGTAAACGATAACGGCCGCGGCATGGACGAGGAAACCAAAATGCGCGTGGTAAGCCCCTTTTTCACCTCGCGCGGCACGCGAAGGGTTGGCCTCGGGATACCCTTCTTCAAGGAGGGGGCCGAAGGCTGCGGCGGAAGTTTTTACTTAAATTCCGCGCCGGGCGAGGGCACCGGGATCGGCGCGAGCTACGCTCTTGACCACATCGACAGGCCGCCGCTCGGGAACATGGCGGAAACCATGCTGACCTTATGCGTCTGCAACGAGAACGTGGATTTTGTACTGCGCTACGCGCGCGGCCAAGCGGAATTCACATTCGACACACGCGGAATACGCGCAGCACTCGGGGAGGGCGTCCCCTTTTCCGCACCCGAGGTGATGCAATGGCTTAAGGCTTATCTCATAGAGGGAATCGAAGAAGTAAACGGAGGTAGGGACATATGAAATCGCTCCAGGAGTTGGAAGCAATCCGCCAAAAAACGCTCGATACCATCAATTTGCGCAAGGAGCACAACGGCACGCGCGTGGTCGTGGGCATGGCTACCTGCGGCATCGCGGCCGGGGCGCGCCCGGTTCTCGCGGCGTTCATGGACGAGGTCGCCAAGCGCGGCCTGAAGGACGTTATCGTCGCGCAGACGGGCTGCATCGGCGTTTGCCGCCTCGAGCCCATCGTTGAAGTATATAAGCCCGGTGAGGAAAAGGTGACGTATGTGAAGATCACGCCCGATATGGTGGGCAAGATCATCACCGAGCATATCGTCAACAACCGCGTCGTGGACGAATACACCATCGGCTACTACGAAGCCGGCAATAAGTAAGGAGGCGGCGAAGTATGGAATTTTATCGTTCGCAAGTCCTCGTTTGCACGGGCACGGGCTGCTCCTCCTCCAATTCGCACGGCATCGTTGCTAAGTTCGAGGAAGAGCTTAAGCTCAACCGCCTCGAAAAGGAAGTAAAAATCGTCCCCACAGGCTGCTTCGGCCTCTGCGAGACCGGCCCCGTGGTGATCGTGTACCCCGAAGGCTCCTTCTACAGCCACGTGAAGGTGAGCGACGTAAGCCGCATCGTGAGCGAGCATCTTTTGAAGGGCCGCATCGTTCAGGACCTTCTTTATAAGGAAAGCGTCGCGGAGGATCACAGCGTCCGCTCGCTCGAGCAGGTGGAGTTCTACAAAAAGCAAAAGCGCGTGGCGCTCCGTAACTGCGGCGTGATCGACCCGGAAAACATCGACGAATACCTCGCGTTCGGCGGCTACAAGGCGCTGGAAAAATGTCTGAACGAGCTTTCGCGCGACGACGTGATCAACATCGTTAAAAAGAGCGGCCTTCGCGGGCGCGGGGGCGGAGGCTTCCCCACCGGCCTCAAGTGGCAGTTCGCCAAGGCCTCCGAGAGCGATATCAAATACGTTTGCTGCAACGCCGACGAGGGCGACCCCGGCGCGTTCATGGATCGAAGCGTGCTTGAGGGCGACCCGCACGCGGTGCTCGAGGCCATGGCTATCGCCGGCTACGCGATCGGCGCGCAGCAGGGCTACATCTACGTTCGCGCGGAATACCCCATCGCCGTCAAACGCCTGCGCATCGCCATAGATCAGGCGCGCGAATACGGCCTCTTGGGCGAGCATATTTTCGGCACCGATTTCAGCTTCGACATCGACCTGCGCCTCGGCTCCGGCGCGTTCGTATGCGGCGAGGAGACCGCGCTCATGGCCTCCATCGAGGGCGGCCGCGGCGAGCCGCGCCCCCGCCCCCCGTTCCCGGCCGTGAAGGGCCTGTTCGGCAAGCCCACCATCCTAAATAACGTGGAAACCTTCGCCAACGTCTGCCAGATCATCCTCAACGGGGCGGAATGGTTTGCCTCCATGGGCACCGAAAAGAGCAAGGGCACCAAGGTGTTCGCGCTCGGCGGCAAGATCAACAACACCGGCCTCGTGGAGATTCCCATGGGTACCACGCTTCGCGAGATCATTTACGAGATCGGCGGCGGCATACCCAACGGGCGCAGGTTCAAGGCCGCGCAAACGGGCGGCCCGTCCGGCGGCTGCATCCCCGCCGAGCACCTCGATATCCCCATCGACTACGATAACCTTATCGCCATCGGCTCCATGATGGGCTCCGGCGGCATGATCGTGATGGACGAGGACAACTGCATGGTGAACATCGCTAAGTTCTTCCTCGAGTTCACCGTGGATGAATCCTGCGGCAAATGCGCGCCCTGCCGTATCGGCACGCGCAGGATGCTCGAAATGCTCGAGAAGATCACCGAAGGGCGCGGCGAGGAGGGCGACCTTGAAAAGCTCGAGGCGCTGGCGAAAAACATCAAAGCGGCTTCGCTCTGCGGCCTTGGGCAGACCGCGCCGAACCCGGTTTTAAGCACCATCCGCTATTTCCGCGACGAGTACGAGGCGCATATCCGCGAAAAGCGCTGTCCCGCGGGCGTATGCAAGTCGCTTCTGAGCTACTACATCCTGCCCGATAAGTGCAAGGGCTGCAGCCTCTGCTCCAAGGTTTGTCCCGCGAGCGCCATCTCCGGCGAGGTTAAGGGCGTGTACGTGATCGACCAGAGCAAGTGCATCAAGTGCGGCGCCTGCATGGAGAAGTGCAAGTTTGCGGCCATCGTACGGAAGTAAGCGAACCAAAGGATTCTAACGCTTTTATAAAAGGCGCGCCGCGGCGCGCCTTTTTTGCGCACTGTTTTCGGGGGAAGGCGTCCGCCCTGCGCTTTCCTTGACACGCTCATGGCCGTCGGCTAAGATACACATGAGAAGATCGGAATAGAGGATTTCTATGTTTTCCGTAAAAGAACAGCGCAACCTGATTATGCCTCTGTTTCTGGATCAGGTTTTTATCGTCGCCGTGGGCCTTCTGGCCACCGTGATGCTTTCCTATGCGGGCGAGGCGGCTGTTTCGGCCGTTTCGCTGGTGGATATGATCAACCTCCTGTTCGTCAACGTGCTCATCGCGCTCGCCTCCGGCGGCTCCATCGTCGTATCCCAGTACGTAGGCCGCAGGGAGCCCAATCAGGTGCGCGCGGCCGCCGGGCAGCTCATCGGCGTCAACGCGGCGATATCTACGGGTATTTTGCTCTTGGTCGTTTTGCTGCACCGGCCCATGCTGCGTCTTTTTTTCGGCGGCGTGGAGCGGGACGTGATGGAGGCCGCGATCACCTATTTCGTCTTATCGGGCCTTTCCTACCCCTTTTTGGCAATCTACCATTCGTGCGCGGCGCTCTTTCGCGCTACGGGAAATTCCCGCACCCCCATGCTCACCTCCATCGCCATGAACCTTTTGAGCGTCGCGGGAAGCGCCGTGGGCATCTTCGTTTTCCGGGCGGGCGTGGCGGGCGCCGCCACCGCGATGCTTATTGCGCGCATGCTCGCGGCCGCGGCCATGCTGCGCCTGTCCATGGGCGGGCGGTACGAGGTTTGCGTAAGCTTTTCTCAGATCGTCTCGTGGGATGCGGCGATGGTAAAAAGGATCTTGCGCCTCAGCATCCCCTCCGGCATCGAAAACGGCTCGTTCCAGCTTGGGCGCGTGCTCGTTTCGAGCATCGTGGCGCTTTTAGGCACCACCGAGATCGTGGCGACCGGCGTCGCCTACAACTTCATGGGGCTTGGCATCAGCTACTCGTCCGCCGTCAACCTCGCCATAACGACCGTGGTGGGGCAGTGCGTCGGCGCGGGGGAGTACGAACAGGCGGTCTTTTATGCGAAGCGATTCATAAAGCTCGCCTTCCTCGGCACGCTTTGCTCGAGCATCGTCGTTACGCTGCTGCAAACGCCCGTGATGGGCCTTTATGCCCTGTCGGCGCAGGCGAAGGAGCTCGCGTTTTCCCTGACCACCCTCCATAACACGATAGGAGTGCTTCTGTGGCCGATCTCGTTCACGCTCTCCTATGCGCTTCGCGCGGCGGGCGACGTGCGCTTTACCATGGTCGTATCCACCGTCTCCATGTTCGCGCTGCGCGTGTTGTTCGCCTATATTTTGGGCATTACGCTGGGATTTGGCGTTTTCGGTGTGTGGGGCGCCATGTTTCTCGATTGGGTGTTTCGCGCCGCCGTCTTTGCGCTGCGCTTCAAAAGCGGAAAATGGAGGGACTGCCGCGTGCTGTGAAGGCCGCGTGCGGGTAAATTTTACTTTAAAAACGGACGGACGCGGCGAGGAGGCCGCGTCCGTTTTAGCGTTGCGTGGGATAGGAAAATACAAAGCGGAAAAACTAGAAAAGACTATCATCCGCGGAGGAACGTTATGCTTAGGAGACGGAAACTCGCGCTCGCGATTCTTTGCGCGGCGCTGCTTTTACTCATCGGAGCGCTGCTCACCTTCAGCATGCTGCGGGAGAATAAGCAGCCGAGCGGCGGCTCGCGTTTCGTCTGCGCGCATACGTATGGCATCCGCATAAAGGAGGCTGATTATGTGCGATAAGCCTTATGCGAACCTGCCGGCCGTGGATTTCGACGGCGGGGCGGGGAGCAACGGCCCGCTCAACCGTGAAACGCGCTATAAGCCGTATGCGGAAAAAATACGGACCAACAAGGAGGAGAAGAAGCTTGAGCAGACCGAAAACGCCTGAGCATCAGCGCTATCAGGAGCACGTCAACCAAAAAATGCCGAGAAGCAAAACGCTTTTGCAATGCCTGAAGGCGTTCGTCTCGGGCGGCATCATCTGCCTGATCGGGCAGCTTGTGCGCGACTTCGGCGAATATAACTTGCAGCTGGGAGAAAAGGAGCTTTCCGCGTTTACCGCCATCGTGATGGTGTTTTTGGGCGCGACGCTCACCGGCATAGGCGTGTACGACAAGCTTGGCGCGTGGTCGGGCGCGGGCACGGTCGTGCCCATCACCGGCTTTGCCAACTCCATCGTCGCCCCCGCCATGGAATTCAAGCGCGAGGGCTATGTGATGGGCGTGGGCGCAAAGCTTTTCAGCCTCGCCGGGCCGGTGCTGGTGTACGGCATCAGCGCGTCCATCCTCGTGGGGCTCATTGCCTGCATCGCGGCGAAATGAGGCGGGAACATGCAATATAAACGAGTCGGCGAGCAGACGGTGCTGTTCACCCTGCCGCCGAAATTGATCTCCGCCGCCGTCATCGTGGGCGATATGGAGGGTAAGGGGCCGCTCGGGAATTATTTCGACCTTATTTTAGAAGACGATACCTGGGGCGAGAGGACCTGGGAAAAGGCCGAGCGCAAAATGTTCGAGTACAGCGTGCGCATGGCGCTCGATAAGCTGGAGCTAAGCCCAAAGGATCTCGACTGCCTGCTGGGCGGCGACCTGCTCAACCAGATCATCTCCGCCAACTACGCCGCGCGCGAGCTGAACATACCATTCTTGGGGCTGTACGGCGCGTGCTCCACCATGGCGCAATCCCTCCTGATCGGCGCCATGATGATCGACGGCGGTTTCGCCAAGCGCGTCGCGTGCGCCGCCACCAGCCACTTTTCCACCGCCGAACGGCAGTACCGCTTCCCACTGGAGATGGGCTCGCAAATGGCGCCCACCGCGCAGCGCACCGTTACGGGCGCGGGCGCGAGCATTTTGTGCGACGCGAACAGCGTGGGACTCGCGGCATTTAAAAACGTGAGCGTAACGGGCGGCACCATCGGCCGTGTGGTGGATTTCGGCATTTCCGACGCCTCCAACATGGGTGCCGCCATGGCGCCCGCGGCGCGGGATACCTTCTTCGCGCATCTGAAGGATACCGGGCGCACCGCGGACGACTACGACCTCGTGGTCACGGGCGACCTCGGCAGGTTCGGTGCGGAGATGTTTGTGGACCTGTGCGGGCAGAGGGGCGTGAAGATCGGCGACAAGCATTTTGACTGCGGCAACGCCGTGTTCGGCCCCGATCAAAAGACGGAGTGCGGGGGGAGCGGCTGCGGCTGCTCCGCGGCGGTGCTCAACGCCTACCTCCTGGGGCGCATGGAGCAGGGCGAGCTCAACCGCGTGTTCTTCATGGCGACAGGCGCCCTTATGAGCCCCACGTCGAGCCTTCAAAGCGAAAGCATCCCCGGCGTGGCCCACGGCGTGATCCTGGAAAGGAGGCTCATGCAATGAGTTCGTTCATAGACTATTTCTGGGCGTTTGTGATAGGCGGGCTGCTCTGCGTCGTCGGCCAGCTATTGCTTAGCTATACGCGGCTCACCGCCGCGCGCATCCTCGTGATTTTTGTGACGGCGGGCGTGGTGCTTACGGCGCTGGGGCTTTACGAGCCGCTTGTGAAGCTCGCGGGCGCGGGCGCTACGGTGCCGCTTACGGGCTTCGGTTATGCGCTCGGCAAGGGCGCGATCGAGGGCGCGCTCGAAAACGGCGTGGTCGGCGCGTTTACGGGTGGCGTCACGGCGACGGCGGGCGGCATCGCCGCGGCCATACTGTTCGGCTACCTCAACGCGGTCGTGTTCACGCCGAAAACAAAAAAATGAGCATAAAAAAGCCGCTGCGCCTATAGGTATCGCGCGGCGGCCTTTATGCTGCTTCGTTAATTCTGGTTCGCGGCTTTTTTGAGCGCCTGATAATAGGCCGTCTGGTCGAATTCCGACAAAAGCGGGGAACCGTCGTAGCCGGGCCATACGTAGATGCGCTCGGGGTGCTGGTTGTAGGTGGTCTTCGCGATCGGGCGCTTTTCCACTACGTTATCGCCCAGCTTGTAGATGGCGTAGCTCTGGTAAACGTGGCCGGTGATGGCGCCGTTGTTTTTCCACCAGTAGGGCGCCGTGAGGTACGAGGCCGTGATGTAGCTCGTGGGGGCGGGCGCCAAGGTCTCCAAAAGCTCGCTCTTGAGCTCGATGGAATCGAAGGTATCGGGGAAGGGCTCCCCGTAAATTTCACAGTGGATGGTTTTCGCCTTGGTATCCACCCATGTGAACACGTAAACGGGCGCGGAGGAGCTATTGCTCCAAGTAAAGTCGATGGTGCCGGTGTTGATGGTGGCGTCGAGCCCGCCGTCCACATAGGAAAGCTGCTGCGAGTGCGCGCGCCGGTATTCCACCTTCATGTCGCTTTTGAGCACCGACAGGTACATGGTGGTAGAAACTTGGCATACGCCGCCGCCGGCTTGATCCTCGGTCGCCGCGCCGCCCTCGATCACGGCGGGGGCAAGCTGCCAGCCGCCCTTCTCGGTGCGGTCGCCTATGACGGTGTTGGCGGAAAATATCTCGCCGGGCTGGAGCACCGTGCCGTAGATGCGGCCGGTCGCCTTGGTGATGTTGAATACGCGTTCCGCGCGGTCGTAATGGCCCTTGCCGAACGAGGTCATGGAGCTTGCGCGAAGCACGAGGTGCTGCTTGAGCGTTTCGATGGTGACGGTGGGGGGGATTTCCGCGAAAGCGAGCTCGATCGTGCCGAACTGCTTCGCGGCGGTGCGCTCCTTGGCGGTTGTTAAGGCGGCTTCGGCATCCACCCCGCGCCCGGGCGTGCCCTCCGCAAAGTCGAAGCGCAGATCGCGCAGGTCCGTTACGGAGCCGTCCGCGGGGAGGCCGATGTCGCGGATGTCCTGCTCGCCGTTATTGGGGTTGGTGGGCAACTGCTTTACGGTGAACGTGGCCTCCGTGGGCGTAACGTTCACCTCAGCGGCGATGGAATCTATGAGCGCGCCAAGCTTTGCGTTGGGTTCGACGGTGTAGTCGATGGCGTATGCGCGGCCGTTTGTTTTGATATCCTCAAGCATCGCTTCGAGCGTTTCAAGGTCGCCGTCGCGCGCGAGGCCCATGGCCGTATCGAGCACGCTTTCGGTATTAAAGGCGATGTCAAAGCAGGACTTGTCCGCCGTATAGGTTTTATCGCCGGCGACGAAGGTGAAGCCCACATCCGCGATAAGCGCCTGCTCGGCGTCCGCGAGCGCGGCTTGGGCCTGCGCCCTATCCATGCCGCCCACCTCCACGCCCTGCACGGCGACGCCCTCGCGGAAAACGTCGGAGGTGATGATGGCCTGACGCTTTTCCTCCTTATGCTGCTCGTCCAGACGTAAAAAGAGCGCCGTGCCCCCAAGCACGAGCACTACGATGAGGAGGGAAATCGCAACGATGCCGCCGATGCTCATCCCATGCTTTTTTCTGTTTTTGTTTGCGGTCTTAGCTTCCATCTTCGCATGTTACCCCATTATCATCATCCTGCGGGCATATCCCCGCAAAATATCAGTCTGCTAACATTATATTTTCCGGGGCGGGTTATGTAAAGATGCCGTTTCCTTTTTTCAACCAAATATTCACTATTTGTTCATGCTTCCTTGCCATCCGAGAAAAGCGCTTGTATAATAAACAATGAACAAAGAAGGGTGTATCGCGTGGCGTCGTCGCCACAGGTTTTCCACAGTGGATCATTCGCGGACGGAGGGGTTGCATGAAGAGCGAAAACGTCAAAAAACTCACAAAATATGGCATGCTCGTGGCGTTCATCCTCATTTTGGGGCTCACGCCGGTGGGCTATATCAAGCTGTCGCCCGCCGCGAGCATCACGCTCGTGCACATTCCCGTGATCGTGGGAGTCTATTTTCTGGGGCTTGAGGGCGGCGTGATCCTTGGGCTTTTCTTCGGCCTTACGAGCCTCATAAGCTGCTTTTTGAACCCCGACGGCATCGCCGCCATCGTGCTCGGCACGAACACGGGCTTCGGGCTTTACAACATCGTTCTGATCGTATGCGTGCTGTTCTTACCGCGCGTGCTCGTGGGCGTTTTTTCGGCGCTCACGTATCGCGCGCTCTCTAAGCTCAAGCGCGCCAACGTGCTCGCCATGGCCGCCGCGGGCGTGGTGGGCTCGCTCACCAACACCGTGTTTTTGCTCGGCGCGCTCTACCTGCTCGCATTCGAGCAGACCGCGGCGGTGTTCGGCGTGGCGGGAAGCGCGCTCTTGACCACCTTCCTTTCCATCATATCGGTGAACGGCCTGCTCGAGGCCGCGGCCGCCGCCATAGTATGCCCGGCGGTGGGCAAGGCGCTGCAGGTCACGGCGCTGCTGGCGAAATAAATTCTTTCGGGAGACAACATAGCACATGCTTCTTGTGATGGACGTTGGCAACACCAACATCAAAACGGGCCTGTTCGAAAACGGAAGGCTCAAGCACTCTTGGCGCTTCAACACCGATCTGAGGCGCACCGCCGATGAGTACGGCGTGCAGATGGAATCCTTCTTCGGGCATCTCGGCGTGGACACGCGCGACGTGGACGGCATCATACTTTCCTCCGTCATCCCCTCGATGAACTACACCATCGAGCATATGTGCCGCCTCTATTTTCACGGGCAATGCGCGATGCTCGTAAGCAGCGGCCTGCGGCTCGGGGTATCCATTTTATACGACAGGCCCGAGCAGCTCGGCTCAGACCGCATCTGCAACGCCGTTGCCGCGTATGAGAGCTACGGCGGGCCCTGTGTGGTAGTGGATTTCGGCACCGCCACCAACTTTTCCGTGGTGAGCCGGAAAGCCGAATTTTTAGGCGGTCTCATCTGCCCCGGCATCATGGTATCCGCCGACGCCATGGTCGATCGCGCAGCCATGCTCCACCGCGTGGAGTATGTAAAGCCCCCCCGCGTGGTGTGCACCAATACCCGCGAGGCCATTCAGGCGGGCGTGATACAGGGCTACGTGGGGCAGGTGGACTATATCTTAAAGCAGATCGAGGAGGAGCTCGACGAGGAATTCCTCGTGATCGCAACGGGCGGCATGTCGTCGATGATCGCCGAGGAAACGGACCGCATCGGCGTCGTCAACCCCACGCTCACGCTCGAGGGCCTTTCGCTTATCTACGAAAGGAACAAATAAGCAGGTTCATAAGGAATACGAAACGACCCGCCCGTTCATTGCAAACGGACGGGCCGTTTATTTTTAGGAAGCGGCTTGCGGCGCTTTAAAAAATAAGGCGCGCGGCGCATATTTTCCGCCCCGCGCGCATAATTAAATTGCGGCGCACCCATACCCGTGCTATGCTGGGGATGTAAAAAAACCTTTTCTTCCGCACCCCCGCACAACTGCCCATAAAGAGGCGCAACGGTTCCGGATTTTGCTTGTCAGGCCCAATATGCAGGAGGATTTCAGCATGAAACGGTTTTACAAAAAGGCGTGTTGTTTGCTGTTCGCGTCGCTGTTCGTTCTCGCCCTCATGCCTGCCGCCGCTTTGGCGGCTCCCTTGGGTGACGTGCGGGAGGCGAACCTCATTAAGATCACCTCCGCGCAGGCGTTTAAAAAGGGAACGCTTGAAAACCTCGTTGTGGACGAAACCGCGGGCGACGGCGCGCTGCGCCTCGGCGACGGCGCGGCGGAGGGAACCTATATTTCCGAGGAAATCGCGGTGCCCGCGTTTGAATACCTCGTGGCGAGCTGGAACGCGGATACGCCGCCGGGCACCTATGTGGAGGTTTTCGGGCGTGCGTATGTCGATAAAAAGGAAGCATGGTCCTCTTGGCTGTCCTGGGGGAAATGGAGCCCGTACATCGAACGCGCCAGCACAAACGACGAGGACGAGCTTGCCATGGTGGACGTGGATACCTTCACCGTGCTTGGGACAAGCGGCGAAACGGCAAACCGCTTCCAGTTCAAGGTGGTGCTTGCAAGTACCGAATCGGGCGTAAGCCCCGTGCTGCGTCAGGTTGCGGCCAGCATGAAAAATACCCTTAAGGATCAGGGTATCGGCGTTTACCATCAGGGTGTGGAGCTGCCCGAAAAGGTGCTTCTCGATACGCCCGCCTATTCCCAGATGGTGCGCGACCGGGCGATTGCCGATTCCATCTGTAGCCCCACCACCATGACGATGCTGTTGAACGACCGCGGGGAGGATCTGTTTCCCGAGGAGGTCGCGCTCAATGAATACGACTTCGAATATGAGGGCTTCGGCAACTGGAGCTACACCGTTGCCGCCGCCGGCATGTACGGCTACGACGCGTACTGCATGTACGCGGATTTTGATTTCCTGCGCGAACAGCTTGCGTTAGGCTATTCCGTCGGCATCAGCGTGAAATACAGCAACAAGGAGAACGGCAGCAACCCGTACCTTCAAAACGGAGCCATCAGCAGCACGAGCGGGCATCTTATTTCGATCGTGGGGTATGAAACCATCGACGGCGTGGATTATTTTTACAGCAATGATTCCGCCGCGGGAACCGACGAGTTATGCGTGCTCCGCAAATACAAGGCCAAACAGCTCGATTACGCGTGGAGCAACCGCCTCGCCTACATCGTGGGCGATAAGGAACAGGGCGCGGGCTTTGCCGCCCCCAAACGCGTGGACGCGGCGCTTTCCTATGTCGAGGGGAGCGAAAACGAGTACGCGCTTGCGGCAAACGGCTCGGCGGTAGCGCTTTCCAAAAGCTTTTTGAGCGGTAAGCTCAGGCAGCTCGGCAACGGTTCCATCTTCGTGATCCGGAAAACCGACGCCGCGCTGCCCGTGTTCAACGACGTGACCGTATGCACGACGGCGAACCTCGATATCGAGTACCCCGTGAAGATGAGCGACGCCGGGAATATCATCCTCGACCCCGGCAAGGTGCTCAAGGACGACCCCGAGGGCGCGATCGTGGATTTGACCGTGTATGTGGTATTTAACAACGGCGTTACCTACGTTGCGCCGCTTACCCTTACGAAGGCCCGGGCTGTGCCGGGGGCGACAGCGGCCCCCGCCGCGCAGACGTCCGCCGCAACGGCGGCGCCCGCAAAGGAAACCGAAGCCCCGGCGAAGCCGGGCGGCATCGCGGTCTATATCGCGATCGCCGCGGCGGTCGTGGTCGCCGGAACGGCGTTTCTCATCCTGACGCGCGGGAAGAAAAGGGGATAAAGCGATCTGGGCAAAGAACAAATTCCAAACAGCAAGGAGGGGCCGCGTTTCCGCGACCCCTTTCCCTATGAAAATTACGGAGGACCTTTCGATCACCGAATGGATATGCCGGCTGTTCGCCGTTCGCACGGCCTACACATAGTCCCGAAACCACACCAGAACATATTGTATGCTCAACAAAAGCTGTAACCCGAAAAGGCCGTAGCATATGTTGCGTCTGAGCTTGTCCTTGCGGCGCTTGAAAATGCCCGCGCCGATGAGGGGCACGAGCGGTATGATGCCTGCGCAAAAAATGAAGGCCGCGGTTTTCATGGTGGGATCGCCCTTTCCTTTGTGTGAAGCCTATACATAGGGTAACATTTTATTTTTACCGGCGGCAAGCGTGAATGACTGGAAGAGGAACCAAAAAAAGTTCGCTCATTTGTTCGGTTTTTCTTTGAAATTTCAATGCGCTGTGGTATAATCGTACCGTACGAACGATAAAGGAGATTTGTGATGGTCAAGCATATCGTGTGCCATAAATATACCGACAAGGCCGAGGCCGAAAAGATTGCCGGAATGCTCATGGGGCTTATGGGCAAGGTGCCGTCGCTACGCTCCATGCAGGCGGGCGCGGACTTTTTAAATAGCGCGCGCGCCTACCACCTCGGGCTCGTCGCCGAGTTCGAAGACCGCGCGGGCTTGGAGGCCTACCAAAACCACCCCGCGCATGTGAAGGTGAAGGAATACATCCATACCGTGCTGGCCGATTCCGTCTCGGTCGATTTCGAGCTATAGCATGAACGAGTTCAAGGTCGTATCCCCCTTCGAGCCGCAGGGCGACCAGCCCGAGGCCATCGACAAGCTTGCCGCGGGCGTGCTCAAAGGCGACAAGACGCAGGTGCTTCTGGGCGTTACCGGCAGCGGCAAAACCTTTACCATGGCGAAGGTCATCGAGCGCGTGCAGCGGCCCACGCTCGTGATCGCGCACAACAAAACGCTCGCTGCGCAGCTCTGCTCCGAGTTTAAGGAGTTTTTCCCCGAGAGCGCGGTGGAGTATTTCGTTTCCTATTACGACTATTATCAGCCGGAGGCGTACATTGCCGCGTCCGACACGTACATAGAAAAGGCCGCCACCATCAACGACGAGATCGATAAGCTTAGGCACAGCGCCACCTGCGCGCTCAACGAGCGGCGCGATGTGATCATCGTGGCGTCGGTATCGTGCATCTACGCGCTGGGCGACCCGGAGGAATACCTCAGGCTCAGCATATCGCTCCGCAAGGGGATGCGCATAGAGCGCGACGCGGTGATGAAGCGCCTCGTCGAAATACAGTACCAGCGAAACGAGATGGAATTCGCGCGCGGCACGTTCCGCGCCAAGGGCGACGTGCTCGAGGTTTTCCCCATGAACTGGTCGGAAAAGGCCTTGCGCATAGAATTCTTCGGCGATGAGATCGAGCGCATCAGCGAGATCAACATCGTCACCGGCGAAATACTCCTTACCCGTTCGCACGTGGCCATCTTCCCCGCGTCGCACTATGCCACGGGCCGCGAAAAGCTCGTAAGCGCGTTCGACCAGATCGAAAGCGACCTCCGGTTGCGCATCAAGGAGTTCAAGGATACCGAAAGGCTTTTGGAGGCGCAGCGCATCGAGCAGCGCACCACCTACGACATGGAGATGATGCGCGAGATCGGCTACTGCCAGGGCATCGAAAACTACTCGCGCTATTTCGACGGCCGCGCGCCCGGCACGCCGCCGTTTACGCTGCTCGATTATTTCCCCAAGGATTTCCTCATGATCATCGACGAATCGCACGTGACACTGCCGCAGATACGCGGCATGTACCACGGCGATTTTTCGCGCAAGCAAAGCCTTGTGGAATACGGCTTTCGCCTGCCGAGCGCGTACGATAACAGACCGTTGAAGTTCGACGAGTTCACGAAGCGCTTCAACCAGCTCATCTGCGTGAGCGCCACGCCTGCCGATTACGAGCTTTCGCGCGCCGAACAGGTGGCCGAGCAGATCATACGCCCCACGGGGCTTGTGGATCCCATGATAAGCGTCCGTCCCGTGAAGGGGCAGGTGGACGACCTTTTGGGCGAGATCAGGCTTACGGCACAAAAGGGTATGAGGACGCTCGTCACCACCCTCACCAAGCGCATGGCGGAAACGCTCACCGAATACCTCGACGGCATGGGCATAAGGGTGCGTTACATGCACTCCGACATCGAAACCATCGAGCGCATGGAGATCATACGTGACCTGCGCCTAGGCGAGTTCGACGTGCTTGTGGGCATCAACCTTTTGCGCGAGGGCCTCGATTTGCCCGAGGTGGGCCTCGTGGCCATTCTCGACGCCGATAAGGAGGGCTTTTTGCGTTCCGCCACCTCGCTCGTGCAAACGGTGGGGCGCGCGGCGCGAAACGTGGAGGGCCGCGTTATCATGTACGCGGATTCGGTCACCGATTCCATGCGGGTCGCCATACAGGAAACCAACCGCCGCCGCGAAAAGCAGGTGGCGTTCAATCTGGAGCACAACATCACCCCGCGAAGCGTGCAAAAGGCGGTGCACAACATCCTCGAAATAAGCGCCAAGGGCAGAGCGGGCGCCGAGGGCATGAGCGAGGAGGCGCGGCGTGAGCGCATAGAGCTTTTGCGCGCGCAGATGCGCGCCGCCGCCGCGGAGCTCGAGTTCGAGGCGGCGGCCAAGCTGCGCGACGAGCTTCTCGCGTTAAGCGGTGAAAGCGAGAAAAACGCCGCCAAGCGCGTCGCCCCCGGCATGCCGGGAAGCCGCAAGCCCGCGCGGGGCAGGACGAGAAAGTGATTGCGGATGAAAGCTGCGAAGCTGTGGAGGAGATGTAGAAGGGAGCAATCGTGGCAAGAGCGAAATATCAAGTATTGGTGATACCATACATGATTCGGGATAACGCAATCAAATATGCTGTGTTTCATAGGTCCGACATAGAGATTTGGCAATTTATTGCAGGGGGCGGTGAGGACGGAGAAACGCCTATCCAATCCGCGAAGCGAGAAGCGTTTGAGGAAGCCGGAATTTTGCCCGACACTACATATGCTTCGTTGGAAACCCGTTGCTGCATTTCAACGGAAAGCTTTAAGGAATACCGGAAACTGTGGGGGGAACATTGTCTTGTAATTCCGGAATATTCGTTTGCGGTGAACGCAGGCAATGTTGAATTGAAACTTTCCAAGGAACATACAGCGTATGAATGGGTTGATTATGCAACCGCTAAGCAAAGATTAAGATTCGACAGCAACAAAGTGGCTTTATGGGAATTGGACAATAAAATTAAAATGGGGAGCTTGACCTGACCGGCGTGTATATGCGGGAATGAGCGCCGCCAAGCGCGTCGCCCCCGGCATGCCGGGAAGCCGCAAGCCCGCGCGGGGCAGGACGAGAAAATAATTCGGTTTGATTAGGAACGCGCTTTATAGGCGCGAGAAATTTCGGAGCAGTTTTATACATGAAGGAAGTTATCACCATCAAGGGCGCGCGCGAGCACAACCTCAAAAACATCGACCTCACGCTGCCGCGCAACAAGCTCATCGTGTTCACGGGCCTTTCGGGCTCGGGCAAGTCGTCGCTGGCGTTTGATACCATCTATGCCGAGGGGCAGAGAAGGTACGTCGAATCGCTCTCCTCGTACGCCCGCATGTTTTTAGGACAGATGGAAAAGCCCGACGTCGATTACATCGAAGGGCTTTCTCCCGCTATCTCCATCGATCAGAAAAGCACCTCTAACAACCCGCGCTCCACGGTGGGCACGGTCACGGAGATCCACGATTATTTAAGGCTCATGTACGCGCGCATGGGTACGCCCCATTGCCCCGAGTGCGGCCGCGTGATCGCGCGTCAAAGCGTGGATCAGGTGGTGGATCAGATCAAGACGCTCGGCGAGGGTACGCGCATACAGGTGATCGCGCCCGCCGTGCGCGCGAGGAAGGGCGAGCACCAGAAGCTGCTGGAGCAGATACGCAAGGAGGGCTACGTGCGCGTGCGCGTGGACGGCGTGATCTACGACATCAACGAGGTGCCCGCGCTCGATAAAAAGTACAAGCATACCGTGGATGTGATCGTGGACAGGCTCGTCATCCGCGAGGGCTTCGAAAGCCGCCTCAACGACTCGCTCGAGACCGCGTTCGCGTTCGGCGAGGGGCTCGTGAAGATCGACGTGGACGGCAGGGAGGAGCTTACCTTCTCGCAGCATTACGCGTGCCCCGAACACGGCGTGAGCGTGGAGGAGCTTGCCCCGCGTATGTTCTCGTTCAACAACCCCTTCGGCGCGTGCCCCACCTGCATGGGCCTAGGGATGATGCTTAAAATGGACGAGGGCATCGTCATCCCCAACCAGACGCTCTCCCTTTCGCAGGGGGCCATTTCCGTAACGGGCTGGCAGAGCGATTCGAAGGATACCATCGCCTCCATGTACTTCAACGCGCTCGCGGAGCGCTATGGCTTTTCGGTGGATACCCCGTGGCGCGAGCTGAGCGATACCGCAAAACAGGTGCTCCTTTACGGCACAGGCAGCGAAAAACTGCACATCGCCTACCATCGCGAGTTCGGCTCCGGCACGTTCGACGCGCCGTTCGAGGGCGTGATCAACAATCTCGAGCGCCGCTACCGCGAGACCCAGTCCGACGCGGCCAAGCAGGAGCTTGAAACCTACATGTCGTCGATCCCCTGCCCGGACTGCGGCGGCAAGCGCCTGAAAAAGGAAAGCCTCGCCGTAACGGTGGGGGAGCGCTCCATCGCGGAGTTGAGCGATATGACGGTTGCGCACGCGCGGGACTTTTTAAACGGCCTAACGCTTTCGGAAAGCGAAAAGATCATCGCCGCGCAAATCATGAAGGAGCTCAACGCCCGCCTCGGCTTTTTGATGGACGTGGGGCTCAATTACCTCACCCTTTCGCGCGCGGCCAACACGCTTTCGGGCGGCGAGGCGCAGCGCATCAGGCTCGCCACGCAGATCGGCTCCGGCCTCGTGGGCGTGCTGTACATCCTCGACGAGCCGAGCATCGGCCTCCATCAGCGCGATAACGCGAAGCTCCTCCAAACCCTTAAAAACATGCGCGACCTTGGCAATACGCTCCTCGTGGTGGAGCACGACGAGGAGACCATACGCGAGGCGGATCATGTAGTGGATATCGGCCCCGGCGCGGGCGAGCACGGCGGCGAGCTTGTGGCGCAGGGCACGCCCGAGGAGATCATGCTTTCGGAGGGTTCCATCACCGGCCAGTTTTTAAGCGGCAAGCGCAGCATCCCCGTGCCTAAAAGCCGCCGCAGGGCAGAAAAATGGCTTTCGGTGCGCGGCGCGCGCGCCAACAATTTAAAAAATATCGACGTTGCGATACCGCTCGGCGTGTTCACCTGCGTCACCGGCGTTTCGGGCAGCGGCAAGTCGAGCCTCGTTAACGAAATCGTCAGAAAAACGCTCCTGCGCGACCTCAACCGCGCCAAGGTGCACGTAGGGAACACCTACGACGCCATAGAGGGCGTCCGGAGCCTCGATAAGATCATCGACATCGACCAGTCGCCCATCGGGCGCACGCCGCGGAGTAACCCCGCCACCTATACGGGGCTTTTCGACCTCATCCGCGAGGTGTACGCCATGACGCCCGACGCGAAGGTGCGCGGCTACACCAACGGGCGCTTCAGCTTCAACACCAAGGGCGGCCGCTGCGAGACCTGCAAGGGCGACGGCATCATCAAAATCGAAATGCATTTCCTTCCGGACGTGTACGTGCCCTGCGAGGTATGCAAGGGGAAAAGGTACAACCGCGAAACGTTGGAGGTGCACTACAAGGGGAAATCCATCTCCGACGTGCTCGATATGACGGTGGAGGAGGCGTTAAGGTTTTTTGAGCCGATCCCGCGCATCGCGCGCAAGCTCCAAACGCTTTTCGACGTCGGGCTTGGTTACGTGCGGCTCGGGCAGCCCTCCACCACGCTTTCGGGCGGCGAGGCGCAGCGCGTGAAGCTCGCCACCGAGCTCAGCCGCCGCGACACCGGAAAAACTCTCTACGTGCTCGACGAGCCCACCACGGGCCTTCATGTGGCGGACGTGGAGAGGCTTTTGAGCATCCTCACGCGGCTCGTGGAAGGAGGAAGTTCGGTGCTCGTTATAGAACATAATCTTGACGTGATCAAGACTGCGGACTATATAATAGACTTAGGGCCCGAGGGGGGCGACATGGGCGGCAGCGTCGTGGGCTGCGGCACGCCCGAGGAGCTTGCCCAAAACGAAAAAAGCTATACGGGCGCGTATCTGAAGCGGATGCTTTAAAAGCGCCGGGGCGACGCCGTTTTAAAGGCGCGCTTTTAGTGGTTGGGGGACGCGATGGAAAGGAATATGGAACGCTGGTACAACGCCGTGGGGCAGCGCTTTTCGGTGCGTAAATACGCGGGCGCGCCCTCCGAGGAGGACATGAAGTCGCTTTTCGAAGTCGTGTCGCTTCTGAGCGCGCGGGGCGTACGCATTGTACTTATGCGGAGCGAAAGCTTTTTCGCAAAACCGCTTCTCGGCCAAGGGCGCATTTCGGGCACCGATTGCCTCGCGGCGATCGTCTCAAACGGCGCGGCGCCGGAAACGGCGGGCTATTTGGGCGAAACGTTCGCGCTCGAATGCGCGGCGATGGGGCTTGGCACCTGCTGGCTCGGGATGGCGCACTTCAAGCGCGCCGCCATGAAGGAGCTCGAGCTTGGCGAAGGGGAAAAGCTTAGGATCGTGATGGCGTTCGGCATCCCGGCGGAAAAATACGCCGGCCGTCCGCGCAAAAACCTCGATAAGCTCACGGGCCTTACGCGGGAGGAGCTCATCGCTTTGCCCGAGTGGCAGCAGCGCGCGCTCGAGTGCGCGCGGCTCGCGCCCTCGGCGGTAAACGCGCAGCCGTGGGCGTTCATCCCGAACGCAAACGGCGTAACCGTGCGCCGCGTTAATGAAAACTTCGGCTACGCCGGGATCGACTGCGGCATCGCCATGCTCCACATAGAGCTTGGAGCGGCGCATTGCGGCGTGAGCGGCGAGTGGGAAAGAACCGAAGGCGGGAATCTGTTCCGGCCGGTTAGCTGATACTAAAGACCATTTAAAGGAGGTACACCATGCAGACCGAACGCGTATCCGAAGCGGTCATCCGCAGGCTTCCCCGCTATTACCGGCATCTTTTACAGCTCAAGGCGAACGGGGTGGAGCGAATTTCCTCGGGAAGCCTCGCACAGCAGATGCGCCTCAATGCCTCGCAGGTACGGCAGGATTTCAACTGCTTTGGCGGTTTTGGTCAGCAGGGCTACGGCTACCGGGTGGATACCCTGCTCATGGAAATCAAAAACATACTTTCGCTCAACGGCAGGCACAAGGTCGTCATCGTAGGCGCGGGCAACATCGGCCAGGCGCTCGCGCATTTCGAAGGCTTCGAGAAGGACGGCTTCGCCGTAACGGCGCTGTTCGACATCGACGAAAGGCTCGTGGGCAGGGACATCAACGGGAAGCCCGTGCTGCACATCGACGAGCTCGAGGGATACATCCGCGAAAACGGCGCGGACATCGGCGTGATTGCCGCGCGCAGAAGCGCCGCGCAGGAGATCGCCGATCGCATGGCGGCGGCGGGCGTGGCGGGCATATGGAACTTCGCGCCCGTGGACGTGGTGGCTCCCGTGCCCGTGGAGCAGGTGCACATGAGCGACAGCATCATCTGCCTCTCCTACAAAATCGCGCACAGGGACGCGGCGGAGGAATAGGGAAAGATATTTTGAAAAACAGGTGCCGCGGCGTTTGGTAAAACGCCGCGGCCTTGCTTTTTACCGACCTACACAATTCGCCTCGGCACGCCCGTTTCGATCTGCGGCTTGAGGTGCTCGCGCAGGGAGGCGATATCCATTTTTCCAAGCTCGCCCTCCTTTCTGCCGCGCACGGAAACCGCGTTTTCCGCCTCCTCGGCGTCGCCGACCACGAGGAGATAGGGTACCTTTTCGAGCCGGTACTTTTTGATCCGGGAGCGCATGTTTTCGTCGCCGCGATCGAGGCTGACGCGAAACCCTTCGGATTTCAGCGCACGGCGCACACGCTCCGCGTAGGCGTCGTTGCGTTCGCGGATCGGCACGATACCGAACTGCACGGGCGCGAACCAAAACGGGAAATCGCCCTTATAATGCTCGGTCAAAAGCGCGATGAAACGCTCGAGGCTGCCGAACAGCGCGCGGTGGATCATGTAGGGCGTGTGCCTTTGCCCGTCGGTGCCCGCGTAAAACATGTGAAAGCGCTCGGGCAGATTGAAATCGAACTGTATGGTGCTGCATTGCCACTGCCGGTTCAGCGCGTCGCGGAGCTTTAGATCGATCTTTGGGCCGTAAAACGCGCCGCCGCCCTCGTCGATCTCATAGGCGAGCCCCGCGGCCGTAACCGCCTTTTTTAAAATGTCCGTCGCCGTTTCCCAAGCCTCGTCGCCGCCGACGGACTTTTCCTTCGGCTTTGTGGAAACGTAGGGCTCGAACTGCGTAAGGCCGAACGAGCGCAGTATGTAGAGCGAGAACTTGAGCGCCGCGGCGACCTCAAACTCTACCTGCTCGGGCGTGCAGATGATGTGCGCGTCGTCCTGCGTGAAGCCGCGCACCCTTGTGAGGCCGTTGAGCGCGCCCGAAAGCTCGTACCTGTAAACGGTGCCGTACTCCGCGTATTTCACGGGCAGATCGCGGTAGGAGTGGATGGAGTTGTTGTAGATCGCGATGTGGAACGGGCAGTTCATGGGCTTGAGGTAGTACTCCTCCTCGTCGATCACGATGGGGCGGTACATGGAATCCCTGTAAAAGTCGAGGTGGCCGGAGGTTTTCCACAGCTCCGCTCTCCCGATGTGCGGCGTGTAGACCCATTCGTAGTCGTTAAGCAGGTGCGCCTTCTGCCCGAAGCTTTCGAGCGCGTAGCGGAGCATCGCGCCCTTGGGGTGCCATAGGTTAAGGCCCTGTCCGATCTCGGACGAGCTTGAAAAAAGCTCGAGCTGCGCGCCGATCGCCTTATGGTCGCGCGCCGCGGCCTCCTTCGTGAGGGCGCGGTGCCGCTCGAGCTCTTGCTCCGTTTTAAACGCCGCTACATAAACGCGCTGCAGAACGCGCTTTTTCGCGTCCCCGTCCTCGTACGCGCCCGAAAAGCCGGAAAGCTCGAAAGCTCCGGCCGCATCCGGGGCGGAGAGGCTTTCCGCCAATTTCGCGAACGCGCCGGGCGTCAGCGGCGGGATGTCGTAATCGCAGAAAAACCCCTCGTCGTTTTCCCCATAGGCGGCGCGCTCGGCCTGCGGATACAGCGCCCGTACGGCGTCCGTCAGGCTTTTCGCCAAAAGGATTTTATACGTTTCCATAATTTCCTCCTCATTTCCGAATTTCATTTTAAACGGCAAACGAGGCGCGCGGTAAGCCGCTCCTCAAAGCGGCGCGGTAACGCGTTTTTTTTCATCGGAGCAAACACCCCCTTTCAAAAATAAAAGAGCGCCTTGCAAGCGGTTTGCAAGGCGCGCAATATCGTTTAACCTTGCAGCCACACGACTTGGAGGGCTTCCTCCTGTCGCGGGCTGCGTGCGCAGCGGCGGCGGAGAAGCCCTATCCGGTGGCGGTGGTTGCGTACAAAAGGCGCATTTCCCTTACCTCGTCGAAGTTGTTTTGTGGTATTCTACGCCCCGCGCGCGCGGTTGTCAAGGCGGCGGCTCACTCCACCCGGTAAAACCCCATTTTGCCCTGCTCGTCGCACGCGTGCAAAATGAGCGGCGCGTTTTCGTCAAACGCGAGCGCGTCTCCCGCGCGCGGGGAAAAGGCGTAGCTCGCGGGATAAAAAATGCCCTCCTCCAGCCGCCCCGCGGCAAGGTAGCTAAGCGTTTCCCCGCCCTCGTACACGAGGCGCTTGTTTGCGACGGATACCTTCGGCTCCTCCGCGAGCCGAACCATTTCGCGGTAGCTCAGCCGCATTTCGCGCCGATCCTCCAAAAAAGTAATAGCGCTGCCCGCCGTGAGGAGCCGCTTGCGAAAGGTGAGAAGCGAAAGGGGCGATGCGTCGAGCGTGAGGTAGCGCCTGTTGAGCTTTTGGCACGCGGCGGCGGTGGTGCCGCTGCCGGAAAAAAGATCCGCCACAAGATCGCCCTCGCGGGAGGAGGCGAGAATCACCCGCTTCAAAAGCGCTTCGGGCTTTTGCGTGGCGTAGCCCGTGCGCTCCGGGTCGCGCTGGTGCAGGTGCTCGATATCGTCCCACACGTCGCCGGGGTAGATGGGGGTATCCTCGTAGTATTTGTAGGTTTTGGAGCCGGAGCGGATGGAAAAGTAAATGCGGCCGTCCGCGTCGATGCGGCGCCTCATGTGGTTGCGCGGCTGCGCGCCGCGCGGCGCGCCCACCGCCGCGATATTGAAATAGACCTTGGGAGAACGGCGGTAAAACAAAATGGTATCGTGCTTGCGCGAGTAGTAGCGCTTGGAGCGCCCGCCGGATTTGTACGACCATATGATCTCGTTCATAAAACCGTTTTCGCCGAAGACCTCGTCGAGCAAAAGCTTTACGCGCGCGCCCATGCGATAGTCGATGTGCACGTAAATGCTGCCCGAGGGCGTGAGCATCTCCCTGCATGTGACGATTGCAAGCCGCATGAGCGCCATGTACGCCTCCGAATCGAGCGAATCGTCGTAGGCCAGGGTTCGCTGCGCGGCTTTGCCCATCGTGAAGCGCCCGCCCGTGCAGAAGGGCGGGTCAAGGTAAATAAGCTGTACCTTCGCCCGGTATTCCTCCGCGAGCGCGGCGGCGTTTTGCTCGAGCGTGCCGAACACGAAAAGGCCGGGCCCGCCGGCGGGGTGCGTTTCACCGAAGCAATTCACGGCGCGAAGCATGCGTTTACCTCCCGTTCGATCGTTGTCGCATCTATGAATTTATGGAAAAACTCCCCGCCGAAGGGCAGGGAGATGCTTTTCATGCTTCGTTGTTGTGGGAAACGTTCTTGATGTGAGCTTCCATCAGGGCCTTCGCGTCGGCGGCGCGGTGCTCCTCGATAGCGTTGTAGATGGCGCGGTGCTCCTCGAGCGATTTATGCGGCCGGGCGGGGCTCTTTAAGGAGCTTCTTCGGACGCGCTGCGCGTTCTGGTGGAGCGATGCGAGAATGTGCCTTAAAATGCGGGAGTTGCTCGCCGAAAAAAGGGTGTCGTGAAACTGCGTGTCGAGTGCGGCAAGCTTGCTGACGTCGTTCTTTCGGGTGTAAAGCTCCATCAGCTCCAGCGTTTCCGCGAGCTTGGAAAGCTTTTCCTCGTCGATGCGCTCCGCCGCCCAATAGGCCGCCTGGCCCTCGAGCAAGAGGCGCACGGTGAAAATATCCTCGATGTCGCGGCTCGATATGCCCTGTACCATCACCCCGCGGTTGGGGATGGAAGTCACAAGATCCTCCAGCTCAAGCTGCTTGAGCGCCTCGCGTATAGGCGTGCGGCTCATATCGAGCTCCTCGGCGAGCTTTACCTCGATGAGGTAATCGCCCGTGCTGTAGCGCCCTTCGATGATGTCGTCGCGCATGCGCTTGTACGCCTTGGACGTGAGGGATTGTTTATCCTCCGGATCGAAACTCATGGTACGATCCTCCTTTTATCACACATTCATTGTACACGAAAAAGAAAAAACCATCAAGTTTTTACAGGAACGAATGCGCGCATAGCTGCACATACTAACGCTATCATCCTGAATTGGAAACGCGGTGGTTACTATGAAACGCGGCATCTGTAAAAAAGGGCTGCTGCTTGCGGCCTGCGCGGTACAGCTTTTCCTTTTGTGCGCCTGCGAAAGCGGACGAAACGGCGCGCAAGGGGAGGCGACGCTCGGCGAAAACATCCTGATCGACGGGGTGAACGTTTCGAATCTAAGCGTGAGCGAGGCGCGCGCGGCGCTCTCCTCCGCGCATGCGCAGGCGCGGGCGAGTTTCAGTTTCACGGTCGCGATCGGCGGCGAGCAGCTAAAGATAAACGGCGCGCAGCTCCCTATTTCCTTTAACGAGGAGGAGGCGCTTGCTTTCGCCGTGTCGCTCAAAAAACACTACCCGGCCAAAAACGCGCCGCGCGCGTTTACCTGCGCGCCGTCCGTGGATGCCGAGGCGCTCAGGAGCGCGCTTCGCGCGCTTCTCGCGCCCTATAACATCGCGCCCGAAAACGCCTCGTTTTCGTTTGACGCAAGCGTAAAGGAGCGCTTTGCCTACGCCGGCGAGCGCGAGGGCCGCGAGATCGACGTAGCCCCGCTCGCCGCGCAGATCAAGGCCGCCGTGGAGGGGAGCGGCGCGAGGCCCGCCGAGGCTTCGGTCTTAGGGGCCGCAGCGCCCCACGAGGCGCGGTTCGAGGCGCGCATCGTAACGCTGAGCCCAAGCTACACGCTCGAGGACGCAAAAGCGGATACCGCGCCCGTCTCCCGGTTTCAAACCTCCTTCAAGGGCAGCGTCTACGGCAAGAAAAACCGCGTGTTCAACATCAAAAAGGCGGTGGGTCTCATCAACGGCACCGTCGTACCGCCGGGCGGCGAGTTCGATATGAACCGCACTATCGGCGACCGCAACGCCCAAAACGGCTGGAAGGAGGCCGCGGCCATCCGCGACGCCACCTATGTGCAGGAGTACGGCGGCGGCGTGTGTCAGGTATCGACTACGCTCTACAACGCCGTTTTGATGGCCGATCTTGAGGTGACGGAGCGCTGGCATCACTCGTGGCCGCTCGGCTATGTGGACATCGGCCGCGACGCCACCATCAGCACCGGCGGGCCGAATTTTAAATTTAAAAACAATACCGCCGCGAGCATCGTCATCTGCGCCTATGTGGAGGAGGATAAAAAGCTTATCCACGTGGAGCTGTACGGGCGCGCGCTCGAAAACGGCGTTTCGATCAAGCTCAAGTCGTACAAGGTGGATACGCTCGAGGCGCCGGGCGAGGATCTTGTGCTCGACGCGACGCTGCCCTTCAACACGCGCGAGGTGGTGCGCGAAAAGCGCGTGGGCAGCGTGGCGGAGACGTACAAGGAATATTACGACGCGTCGGGCAGGCTTTTGAAAAAGGTGCTTGTGGCGCGGGATAAATACCGCTCCGTGAAGGGCCTTACCATGGTGTCGCGGGATATCTATTACGGGTACACGCCGCCGCCCACGCCGTAAACAAAAAAGCGGGGGTTTCGAGCTTCGAAACCCCCGTATTATTTAAAGCGAATCGTTTTTTTTCTTTCTGCCGAACACCTGAAGCCTCGCGTAGTGGAACATGGCGATAAACGCGAGCACGATGGATATGCCGAACAGCAATAAGTACAGCTCGCCGATCATCTCAAAGCCTGGAAGGTGCCGCAGCATGGCCGTGAGCACGCTGGCGGTGAAAAAGCCCGCCGCGAATTTTCCTACCCAGTCCGCGTACACCACGACCTCCTTGGTAAACAAAAGAAGCCCGCCGATCACCATCACCGCCTCCTTGCCCACGATCAAAAGGAGCATGTAGAGAGGCAGCCAGCCGTTGAAGTAAAAGCAGGCGACCGCCGCGATGAGCATCGCCTTATCGGCAAGGGGATCGAGCACCTTGCCCACGCTGGTGATCCAGTTGTTGCGGCGGGCGAGGTAGCCGTCCAAAAGATCGCTCAAAAACGCCAAAAAGTATACGATAAGGCACGCGGCGTATCGCGCGTTGATATAAAGGCAAATAAACACGCCTACCATGAGAAGCCGTATCGCGGAAATGACGTTTGGTATGTGCCTCATTCTAGCGAAACCTCTCGTACTTCGTTCAATGCTAAACTTTATTGTAGCATAGCTTTAGGCGGCTGACAATCGCAAGCGAAGCGGGTCGCGGCCCCGAAAAAGGAGCCGAACGGCCGGCGATGTGTTATAATTATGTAAGCTTATAAACGAGGTGCTTTTCCATGGTCAAACGCAGGGCTTCCCTCTAAACGATAGAGGGAAATATCATTCCATCCTTCTATCGGCGTAACGCAATAGGAGGAAACCATGAGGAACTATCAAAAACGCAACCGCCCCGCGTTTTTTGGGGCGTTAATCTGCGTACTCTTAAGCGACGCTTTCGCGGTCGTTTTACAGTTTTTCAAGGGCGACGTGCTCGACTATGCCATCGCGGGCGATTCGCGGCTGGCGCTTCGCTATGCCCTGCTCCTCGCCGCCTTCATTTTGCTCGAGACGGCGTTTTTCTACGGCTACGACCGGCTGAGCGCCCGCTTCGCCGTCGGCTGTCTGCGGGGCCTGAAGGCGGATATCTGGGAGAGCGTTCTCGCGCGGAGCTACGTCGCCTATAAGGCGCGCGCGCAGGGCGAATACCTCGCCAAGTACACCAACGAGGCGGAGCTTATCAAGGAGCGGCATTTTTCCATGCTGCCCATGCTCTTCGAGATCGTTTTCAAAATCGTTTTTGTGAGCGCGGCGCTGTTCCTGCTCGACTGGCGCATCGCGCTCGTCACGCTTGTTTTGCTTACGACGCCGCTCTACCTGCCAAAGCTCATCGAAAAACGGCTTCGCGGGGCGCAGGCTGAGTACCTTCGCGCCGTGGAGGGAAACCTTTCCAAGGTGAACGACTGGCTTTCGGGGTTCGAGGTCATCAAAAACTTCTCCGTCGAGCGCGGCGTTATGAAGCGCTTTCGCGCGTCGAACGACGCGGCGATGGAAAAACTCCTGCGCGACGCGGAAGTGAACATCCTCGCGAGGCTCATCACCACGCTCATCTCGTACCTGTCGTATTTTATCATTTTGGCGTGCGCCGCAGGGCTGGTGCTGTCGGGCGAATTTTCCGCGGGCGACTTTTTCGTGGCCGTGGGCATGATCGACCAGCTTTCCTACCCGCTCATCTCGCTTTCCGGGATACTTCGGCGGCTCGTGGCGGTGCGCCCGGCCTGCTTGGAGATGGAGGCGTTTATAAACGCCCCTTTCTTAGGGGGGGAAAAACGCGAGATGCAAAGCCTGAAAAGGGAGATCCGCTTTGAAAACGCAACGTTTTCCTACGGCGGCGAAAAGCCTGTTCTATACGGCTTCAACCTTACGATCGAAAAGGGGAAGCGCTATCTCTTCAAGGGGCCGAGCGGGTGCGGCAAGACCACGGCCATCAATCTCCTGCTTCGCTATCACGACGTGGACGCGGGCGATATTTTGCTCGACGGCGTTTCCGTTTCCGCGTATTCCGGCGCCTATCGGCTTTTCACCGTGGTGCGGCAGGAGGCGACGCTGTTTTGCGATACGCTCAGGAACAACCTCGCCATGTACCGCGGGCTGGACGACGAGGCGCTCATCGGCGTGCTCGAAAAGCTCGGCCTTTCGAAATTCGCAAACAGGCGCGCGCTCGACGGGATGATAACCGAAAACGGCGCTAACCTCTCCGGCGGCGAAAAAAAGCGCATCTGCCTCGCGCGGGCGCTCCTGCGCGATACGGAGGCGCTCCTGATCGACGAGCCGCTCGCCAATCTGGACGGCGTCACGGCCGAAAGGATAGAGGATCTCCTCCTGTCCATCGAAAATAAGACCTTGATCGTCGTGTCGCACCAGTTCAGCGAAAACAAGCTTTCCGCGTTCGACCGCGTGGTGGATTTTTCCGCGGCCGCTCCGTGACAATGTTACATTCAAATGCGGAACGGCTTTGTTATAATAAAGTCAAAATAAGCTGGCACAAGTCATTTTTTTTGAACAAATAAGTGGAGGATGGATATGGGTAAAAAAGTCGTTATCATCGGCGGCGTGGCAGGCGGCGCCACCGCGGCCGCGCGCTTAAGGCGGCTGGACGAGACCGCCGAAATTGTGATGCTCGAGCGCGGGGAGTATATTTCCTACGCAAACTGCGGGCTTCCCTACCATGTCAGCGGCGTCATCCGCTCGCGCGACGCGCTTCTCTTGCAAACGCCCGCCGCCATGATGAAAAAGTTCAACATGGACGTAAGGGTAAAGCATGAGGCCGTCTCCATCGACCGCGCGAACAAGCGCGTAACGGTGAAAAAGGCCGACGGCGAAACCTACTTCGAAAGCTATGATACGCTCGTGCTCGCCACGGGCTCGTCGCCGCTTCGCCCGCCCATCCCCGGCATCGACGCGGAAAACATCCTAACGCTTTGGACGGTGCCGGATACGGATAAGCTCAAGTCCCGCGTGCGCGACGGCGACGTGCAGCGCGCGGTCGTGGTGGGCGGCGGCTTCATCGGGCTCGAGGTGGCGGAAAACCTAAGGCATCTCGGCATCGAGGTGACCATCGTGGAGATGCTCGACCAGGTGATGGCGCCGCTCGATTTTGAGCTAGCCAAGCTCTTGCACGAAAACATCGAGAAAAACGGTGTGAAGCTTTCTTTCGGCGACGGCGTTTCGGCGTTTTCGCAGCTCGACGACGGCGGCGTGCGCGTGGAGCTCAAAAGCGGTAAGTTTATCGACGCCGAGCTTGCGGTGCTCGCCATAGGCGTACGCCCCAACAGCGAGCTTGCGAAGGCCGCGGGGCTTACGCTCAACGCGCGCGGCGGCGTGGTGACGGACGAATATTTAAAGTCGTCCGATCCGGATATCTACGCCGTGGGCGACGTGATCGAGGTGGAGGACTTCATCCTCAAGGGCCGCTCCATGGTGCCGCTCGCGGGGCCGGCCAACAAGCAGGGCCGCATCGCCGCCAACAACATCGCGGGGATGAACGAAAAATACGAGGGCACGCAGGGCAGCTCCGTCGTGAAGGTGTTCGACCTCACGGCGGCCTCCACGGGCCTCAACGAAAAGACCCTTATCGCGCGCGGACTCGTGCGCGGCAAGGATTACGAAAGCGTCATCATCACGCAAAACTCACACGCGGGCTACTACCCCGGCGCGGTGCCGATGACCTTAAAGCTTTTATTTTCCCTCGACGGCAAAAAACTTTTCGGCGCGCAGATCGTGGGCGCCGACGGCGTGGATAAGCGCATCGACACCATCGGCGTCGCCATCCGCCTCGGCGCGGGCGTGGAGGCTTTAAAGTCGTTGGAGCTTGCGTACGCGCCGCCGTATTCCTCGGCGAAGGACCCCGTGAACATGCTCGGCTTCGTGGCGGACAATGTGCTCAAAGCCAAGGTGCGCTTTGCCGCGTGGGATGCGGCGGAGAAGAGCGACCTCAATAAAACGATCCTCCTCGACGTACGCGAGGACAGCGAGCGCATGGCGTTTTCCGTGCCGAACGCGATCGGGCTCCCGCTCGGCGAGCTTCGCGCGAGGCTTCACGAGCTCGATAAGGAAAAGGAGATCATCGTGTTCTGCGCCGTGGGCGTAAGGGCCTACAACGCCGCGCGCATTCTGATGGAGCACGGCTTCCAAAACGTAAAAGTATATCCGGGCGGCTCGCGGTATTATATGTCCACGCATTACGAGGCGCTCGGCAGCGCGCAGAAAATACCCGCAAGGGTGGAGGACAGCGGCCATGTGGCGCACGAGGAGGCGGAGCATGTGCCCGCCGCCTCCATCAGGCTCGATTGCAGCGGGCTGCAATGCCCCGGCCCCATCATGAAGGTGTTCGAGTCCATGAAGACGATGGAGGATGGCAAGGTGGTGGAGGTCGTGGCCAACGACCCCGGCTTCGCGCGCGATATCGAAGCGTGGTCGAGGCGCACGGGCAACACCTTGCTTCTCAATGAAAAGCGCGGAAACGACTACGTGGCGCTCGTGAAAAAGGGCGGCGCGGAAGTGCAGCCTGCACACGATAAAAACGGCAAGACCATCATCGTGTTCAGCAACGACCTCGATAAGGTGCTCGCGTCGTTTATCATCGCCAACGGCGCGGCGGCGATGGGGCGCCCGGTCACGATGTTTTTCACCTTCTGGGGGCTCAACGTGCTCCGGAAGCCCAAGAAGGTAAGCGTGAAAAAATCCCTGGTGGAAAGCATGTTCGGCATGATGATGCCGCGCGGCGCGAAAAAGCTTACGCTCTCCAAGCTCAACATGCTCGGTATGGGAACCGCCATGATGAAATCGGTCATGAAAAACAAAAACGTGGATTCGCTGCCCGAGCTTATGGAGAAGGCGCGGCGCGCAGGCGTAAGGTTCGTGGCCTGCACCATGTCGATGGACGTGATGGGCATCCGCGCGGAGGAGCTGATAGACGGCGTGGAGCTCGCGGGCGTGGGCGCGTACCTCGGGGATGCCGAGGAATCCAACGTGAACCTGTTTATGTAACGTATTTTTAGTCCCGAGGGCCCGCCGTATTTTTTGCGGCGGGCCCGCTTTTTACGGCGGAGGATATGCCCGCAATCCCCGGCGGCGGCAAAATTCTGTGCCGTCGGATGATTGCCGCTTCTTTTGCGTTATTTTTTTATTGACAATATCTGTATTTATAGTTACTATATACATGGTGAAACGAGATATGTGGACGACGGCTTTATGAAGAATCGAGAGGTTGCTTCGAATTGACAAATAAAGGGCGTTTAATTATAATATTGCTAATAATGTTTTACAAGAAATGACACTTTCATACACCGTTCGCCTTATTTTGCGCGCGGAGCCGCGCAGACCGGGCGTTGTCCCTTTGAAAAGCGATTACAGGGGGTAAAAGGCGCTGGATTCAATCGTTGTGATGATCGCACTGCTTGCCGCATTCGGCGCGCTTGCCGCCGTGCTGTTGGGCAGAAAATACGGGAATCCGTCGCTTCCGGCGGTGCTTGCGCTCGCGCTTTGCTGCGGCCTCAGCCTCGGTATCTACTTTTATGCGTCCTCGTTCGCCCGCGCGAACGAGATTTTATTTGTTGCGGCCGGCGGCGTTTTGCTGTCGGTCGGCGTATATGCGCTCACCAACGCGCTTTGCGTGCGCCGCCTCGCCGCGCAGGATGCGTCCGGCGCCTTGCGCGCGTCCGGGCCGCGCAAGCCCCTCGTGGAGTTCGAGGAGGAAGCCATAGAGCCCGAGGAGGCGGCGGAGAAGCGCTTCGAGGGCCCGCTCACGGAGGCCGAGGAAAAGGCGGAGCTCCCCAAGCTTTGGGAGGAAGAAGCGCCCGAGACCGAGTCGGAGCGGCTCGCGTTTGAGGCCGCGCTCGACGAAGCGCTGCTCGAGGCGCCGCAGGGCGGGGAGGCCGAGTCCGACGAGCCCGATGATTTGCTTGCGCCCAAGGCCGAGGAAGACGAGGAAACCGAGGAGATCGAAGTAACCGGAGAGATCGAGGAGATAGAAGAGGCGGAGGAACCCCCCGAGGAGGCCTTCGAAGCGGAAGATGGAGAAAGCGCTGAGGAGGAGACCTTAAGACAAACGGCAGGGGAAAGCGGCATACCGCCGCTTGTGCTGCCGCAGATTGTGGAGGAGGATACGCTACGCGAGGAAAGCGCGTTTTACCCGCCGCTCGAGGAGGAGCCGGAAGCCGAGGCAGAAACCGCCGCCGAGGCTGCCGAAGCGGAGGAATACGTGCCTGCGCCTGAGCCCAAGATCGTGTCCGAACCCGAATTTGAAGAACCTGCGGCCGAGGAACCCGCGCCCGAGCCCGAGATCGCGCCCGAGCCCGAACCCGCGCTTGAACCTGAGCCGGTGGCCGAACCCGGGGCTGAGTCCGACCCCGAATTTGAAGAACCTGCGGCCGAGGAACCCGCGCCCGAGCCCGAGATCGCTCCCGAGCCCGAACCCGTGCTTGAACCCGAGCCGGTGGCCGAACCCGGGGCTGAGCCCGAACCCGAATTTGAAGAACCTGCGGCCGAGGAA
>JAJFTZ010000100.1 GCA_021372675.1 Eubacteriales bacterium | reverse complement strand
AAACAAAACAGGCGTGGAAGCCGCGCTTTCCGATCCTAAGGTGCCCTATCGCGAGACCATCCGCGCCACCGCCGAAGCCGAAGGCAAGCATAAAAAGCAAACCGGCGGCAGCGGCCAGTTCGGCGTGGTTAATATGCGCTTCGAGCCCTTGGAGAGCGGCGAATTCGAATTTGTGAACGCCATCGTGGGCGGCGTGGTACCCCGCGAATACATCCCCGCGGTCGAAAAAGGTACGCGCGAGGCGCTGCAGCACGGCGTGCTGGCGGGCTATCCCATGATCGGGCTGAAGGCGACGCTGTTCTTCGGCAAGTACCACCCCGTGGACTCAAAGGAAGTCGCGTTCAAATCCGCCGCGAGGCTCGCCTATAAGGAAGCGTGCGCGCACGCGAGCCCGACCCTCATCGAGCCGATCTACCGCTACGAGATCCTCGTCCCGAGCGATTACATGGGCGACGTGATCGGCGATCTCAACCGCCGCCGCGGCCGCATGCTCGGCATGAATCCGCGCGAGGGAGGCAAAACCGAGGTTGTCGCCGAGGCGCCGCTTGCCGAAATGTTCAAATACGCTACCGACCTTCGCTCCATGACGCAGGCGCGCGGCTCGTTCCGCTCGGAATTTGTCCGCTATGAGGACGTGCCGGGCCAGATCGCGCAGAAGATCATCGAGCAGACCAAGCGCGAGGACGAAGAGGAAGAATAATCTACAGCACGCACAAAAAAGTGCCGCAAGGCACTTTTTTGAATTTTGTGCAAGGTCAAAATATGAAGCGGAGGTAGGCGTATGCAGGCTTTAGAGGGGAACGGCGCGCAGCCCTTGCAGGTCGTTCAGTACGGCGCGGCGCACAGCGATTTTTTCAGCCTCGGCGGCGTGGATGCGCAGGCGATCGCAGCGCTTTCGCACATTCCGGAAAATATGGTGCGGTGGATTGACGCCGACGCCGGCTGCCCTATGGAAACGCTTGCAGCGCTCGGCTCGGCGTTCGGCATTCACCCGATCGTCCTCGAAAACATCCGAGACGACGAACAGCGCATCAAAATAGAGGAGTTCGGCGGACAGGTACACCTTTCGGCGAAGCTGATACGCGTCGAAGAGGGGGAGCTTGTACAAACGCATATGAATTTCATTCTTGGGCCGAATTACCTGCTCTCCTTCGGCCGTTCGGCCGAAAGCGTATTCGAACCAATACGCGGCCGCCTCAAAAGCGAGGGCACGCAGCTCAGGGCGCGCGGGGCTGATTATCTCTTATACGCGCTACTCGATGCGATAGTAGACGGCTATTTCGACGCGCTCGAGTTTATAAACGACGGGATCGGCCTGATGGAGGAGGAGATCATCGAAGGCGCCTCCAAAAAGCAGCTCGAGGCCATACGCGATGTGCGGCGCCAGCTCTTAAGCCTCACAAAAGCGGTGTGGCCGCTGCGCGACGCGGCTTCGCTCATGGGCATAGAAGCGAGCGCGCTCATCCGCGAAGAAACGAAGCCCTACTTCCGCGATGTGTACGACCACATCGTGCAAGCCATCGACACCATGGATACGAGCCGCGAGCTCGTGGCCGGGCTCGCGGAAATGCACTTTTCCAACACGAGCTACAAGCTCAACGAGATCATGAAGATACTCACCATCATCTCCACCATCTTCATACCGCTTTCCTTTATAACGGGCGTATACGGCATGAACTTCCGATATATGCCGCTTCTGGAGACCAAATGGGGTTATTACGGCACGTGGGCGGCCATGGCCTTCGTCGCCGTGGGAATGCTGATTTATTTTAAAAGGAAAAAGTGGTTTTAGTACACCATGCATAGGACCCTTATAAAAAGCCGTTTCGGAAAACCGAAGCGGTTTTTTTCATTTTGGCTCCGCGAATTTATGAAAAGATGTATGGGAAGCTGTGTTTTTACACATACTTGCAAATACAGCCAAAACAAGTGCCCTTTCTCCAAAGGAGGCAGAATTTGCCGCACGAATAACGCAAAGAGCCTTTTCGCGTGTAGCGCGGGGAGGCCGCACAAAGGCCCGTTTCGGGGCCGGAAGGGGAGTTCTATGGAGCAACAGACCATAAAGAGGGGCGAAGTGCTCATGGTGACGCTCAAGGGTGAGCTCGATCACCATACCGCGGCGTCCTTAAGGGAGAGCATCGACGCGGAGCTTACGGACGCGGCCGTGCGGGAGCTTGTATTCGATATGAGGGCGGTCACGTTTATGGATAGCTCGGGCATCGGCGTGCTGCTCGGCAGATACCGCCTGATGCGGGAGCGGGGCGGTACGCTCGCCATTCGGGGCGCCAACAAATATGTGGAGCGGATGATCAAAATGGCGGGGCTTTCCCCGCTCGTGCAAAAGCAGGCGAGATGATCTGCTTGAGATGGAGGGGGAAAAAACGATGTATCAAAACGAAATGCACGTAAGCTTTTTGGGGCTTTCGCAGAATGAGTCCTTCGCCCGCATGGCGGTAGCGGCGTTCGCGACGCAGCTGAATCCGACCATAGAGGAATTGACGGATATACGCACCGCCGTGAGCGAGGCGGTCACCAACGCCATCGTGCACGGTTACGAGAACCGCGCGGGGAACGTGCATGTGGATTGCTATATACGCGGAAACACGTTCGAGGTGGTCGTACGCGACGAGGGAAAGGGCATCGAGGATATTTCGCTCGCTATGCAGCCCTTTTATACCAGCATGCCCAATCTCGAACGCTCGGGCATGGGCTTTTCGGTGATGCAGGCGTTTATGGATTCCCTCCATGTGAACTCCGCGCCGGGGAAGGGAACCACGGTCTCCATGACAAAGCTTATAGCGGCGGTGAACGGCGATGCGTGAAAGCGCGACGCTTTCGCATGACGAAACGCTGGAGCTTATCGCTTCGGCGCAGCGAGGCGACGAGGAGGCGCAGGAGACCCTCATCGTCAACAACGCCGCGCTCGTAAAATCCATCGTAAAAAAGTTCACCAACCGGGGCACGGAGTACGACGACCTTTACCAGATCGGCTGTCTGGGGCTCATCAAGGCCATACGGCATTTCGACGCGCAGTACAACGTGCGCTTTTCCACCTACGCCGTGCCGATGATCGCGGGGGAGATCAAGCGCTTTTTGCGCGACGACGGCATGATCAAGGTGAGCCGCTCGCTCAAGGAGCTCGCCGCGCGCGCCGCGGCCGCGCAGGAGCGGTTGAGCCGCGAGCTCGGCAGGGACGTGGGCATCGCGGAAATCGCAGAAAGCATCAGCGAGGAGGCGGAAACCGTGGTGATGGCGATGGAAGCTGTGCGGCCGCACGCCTCCATCTACGAGCCCGCTTTCGGCGACGACTCGGATACCCTTTTGATCGACCGCGTGGGCGGCGAGGATTCGGAAGCGAACGAAGCCGTGAACCGCGTGCTCCTCAAGGAGCTTTTGCATTCGCTCGAGCCGCGCGAGAGGCAGATCATCATGCTGCGCTACTTCTCCGACCAGACCCAGGGGGAGATCGCGAGGACGCTGGGCGTTTCGCAGGTGCAGGTGTCGAGGCTCGAAAACAGGATACTTTCAAAGCTTCGGGAAAGGGCGAGGTAAAGGTTAAAAAGAAGCTTGGGGGTTCGGGGGTCGCAACCACCGGAAGCTATAATCCGGCTTGGCGACGGCCCGCGGGCCAAGTGCCTGTAGGCGGTCCCCGCCGAAGGGCCGGCTTGCACGGCGAGACGGATGAAATCCGGAGGTTTTCGCACCTTGCAGGGAACACTGACCGCGGCGCAGACGCAGGTGTTTCCTGAAACCTCAAAAAGATGCCTTTTCTTTGTATGCAGTATCTTACAAAGAAAAGGCATCTTTATTGAAAGCGGTAGCGCTAGTTATCCCGTCCCGCCGCCTTATACACCTGCGCGGCATGCTCGGCGTCCGGCAGGTTGCTCACGTGTGAAATGCTGCCGCTGAAATACATGCAAAGGTGGCCGTCCATATCATTGCCGGATACGGTGTCCTCGCCGTGCGGGTAGCCCTGCAGGGAGGCGGCGATCAGCTTATCACCCACGGCGATGACGGCGGGACGCTTGAAAAAGCTGAACTGGCCGCCGAAAACCTCCTTGAGCGCGGCAATATCCGTCGCGCTCGCGGCCTCCATTTCGGCGTGGTTTTCGCCGCCCGTGAAGGTGAGGCGAAACTGCCTGCCGGTGTTAAAATCCGTTACGGTGTAAGACTGGCCCGCAAACAGGAGCGTTTTCACCACGCTCCAATCGACGAGCTCGCCTACCGCCGCGGGCGTGCCCTGCAACGAGGGGCCTACGGGGATGCCGGCCACAATCTCGGCGCGCACGGCGTTGGGGGAAAAGAGGATTGCCATCGACTGCGCGCCCACCGAGCCGTCGGCCATGATGGGCAGGCCGTTTTCGTCGAGCTGGCGCTGCTGGAACTTGATGGTGGCGTCCACCGACATGGTCTGAAAGTTGCCGGTCGGCTTGAAAGCGAAATAGCCAAGCTCCCTTAGGCGCATCTGGATACGGGTCACGGTCTCGCCGATATCCTTGTATTTGATGAGCTGCGAGGCGCCGGAAGGCGGCGGCGAAGCGGACGCGGACGGCGCCGCCGAGGGCGAAGCGGTAGGCTCCGCGCCGGCCACGGTACAGCTCAGCGTGATGAAAAGCGCGAGCGCAATAAGAAAAAGTTTTTTCATATTCATAGGCCGATTATACCATAAGCGCGGCGGGCGGAAAAGCATCCGCCGCCGCGCGTTTTGTAAACTTTATAAAACGATGCTAAGGCTGGGGGTCCTGGGGTGTTGTGGGGATAAGGTTGAGCATATCGTCGGGGTTGGCGACGTTGGTGTACACCTGTGGCACGTTGCCCACGATGATGCTCTCCGCAATGGCGGCTTCTGCCCTCACGGAAACGCTCTGGGAGACGCCGGGCAGCACGAGGCGTACGGAGGCGGTGAGGGTGAGGTAGATGCGGTAGAGCGTCTGGTTGATGCCGGAGGTGGAGGTTTCCGAGTGGAACTCGCTTTTTACGCTGCCAATGGGCGTGAATACCACCTTGAGGTAGGGGCCCTTGCCGGAAAGGAACGAAATGCCCGTTATGGTGCCGAAGGGCACCGTCACGCCCTGCTCGCCGAGCTCCGCAATGCGCTGCTGCGCATCCTGCGCGCACGCGGCCGCCACAAGGTTCATAAGCCTCGCGTTGGTGTTGAAAAGGTAAACGCCGCCCTCGTCGGTGCGCACGTCCACAAGCTTCGAAAAGGTTGCCTCATCCTCCATGGAGGCGAGGATGGCCTCGTTCATGGCGCGGGTGGCGGCCGCGCTTATGCGCGCCTCCGCGAGCGCCGCCATAGCGGGGCGCATGTTGGCGCTCAAAACGAGCGAGAGCACCGCAAACAGAACGAGCGCGGCGAGCACCCAAAAAGCAAGCGTTCTTTTTGCGCGGCGGCGCTTCCTGTGTTTTACGTCAAGCTCCATGCTGCCCCCCGTATGCGGAAAAGGGATGATATCGCCCCGGCAAAAAATGCCGGAGCAATGTGAATAGCCTGTTAATTCAGTGTATGCGCCATCCTTTTGGTTGTTGTGGCGGAGGGCTTTGTGGTATACTGCAATAGGGAAATTTTGCGGAAAGGGCTTTCGCCGCGGCGCGGTAGGAGCGTGTTTGAAATTAGCATGGCGGAAAAGCTGCAAAGCGTATTCGGCAACATCAAAAAGGCCGTTCGCGGGTTGTTCCGCTCCAAACGGCAAAGAACGGGGCACGATGCGGAGCTGTTTGTGGAACGCAAAAGGCCGCGCTTGTTCCCGTTGGCCGTGCTGTTTACCACCTTAAAACTGTTTTTTGTGGCGGGTATCTTCATGGGCTGCATAGGGCTTGGGCTCGCCATGGGCGTTGCGAAAGCATATGTGGAGACTTCGCCGGAGCTCGATGTGTCTCAGCTTACCAAAAGCGACCGCACCTCCTACATCTACGACAAAGACGGCAACCTCATCACTACCTTTGCGCTCATGCAGTACCGCGACTGGGCGAGCATCGAGGAGATCCCCGATATGCTCAAAAACGCGGTGATCGCCATAGAGGACGTGCGCTTTTACAAGCACGGCGGCGTGGATTATAAGCGCCTGTTCTCCGCCGTGGTCAACACGCTGCGCAACCAGAACGCACACGGCGCGAGCACGCTGACGCAGCAGCTTATCAAAAATAAGGTTCTCTCGACCGAGCAAACCTATAAGCGCAAAATTCAGGAAGCCTACCTCTCGCTCGAGGTGGAGCACCTCATGGAGAAGGACGACATTCTCGAGGCGTACCTCAACGACGTATACCTAGGCGAATCCAACTACGGCGTCAAAACGGCCGCCATGGATTATTTCGGCAAATCGCTCAGCCAGCTTTCCATCCGCGAGTGCGCCATGCTGGCGGGGCTCGTGCAGCGCCCGTATCAAACCAACCCGCGCGCCAACACCTACAAGCGGTTCAACGACGACGGCACAAATAAAATGAAGGTCACGAACGAGCGCACCGATCTTGTGATCGAGGCCATGTACGAAGCGGGCTTCATCACCAAGGATCAGCGCGACACGGCGCTCAAGGATACCGTTAATATTTTGGAGACCTCCGCGCAAAAAGAGCTTTACGATATGCCGTATTTTGTGGAATACGCCATACGCGATATCATCACGCATATGCTCGAGCAGCGCGGCATGCTCGATACCAAGGCGAACCGCACGCTCCTCGAAAACGAGCTTGCCACCGGCGGCTACAGCATTTATCTCACGGTGGATACGAAAATACAGCATACCGTGCAGGACGCGCTTGCGAACTGGACGGAATACCCCGAGCTTGCCGACCCTTCCAAATCGGTGAAGGAAGAGACCCTCGCCAACGGCACCGTCATCAGGACCGACGAGCCGCAGGCCGCCGCCGTGGTGATCGACTATAGAACCGGCGAGCTTCGCGCGGTGGTAGGCGGCAGAACGTCGCCCACCATGAAAAAACAGTTCAACCGCGCCTACCAGAGCAGAACGGAGGTGGGCTCGTCCATTAAGCCCATCGCGGTGTACGGCCCGGCGCTCGATCTCGGCATATCGCCCGCGACCCCCATCATGAACTTTCCCGTGCCCATCGAGGGCTTCAATACGGCGTCCGGTTACCCGGGCATCGGCAGCGAAAAGTACATCGGCCCCACGACGGTGCGGCGCGGCATCGTTTCGTCGCTCAACGTGGTGGCTGTGCGCACGCTGTTCGAGCATGTGGGCACGGACGTTTCCACGCAATACCTTTTGAACCTCGGCATCGACCCCTCGCAGATCCACGCGGACGGCCCGGGCCTCGCCCTTGGTACGAGCGGCATCACGCCCATCGAGATGGCGGCCGCTTTCGGGGCTATCGCCAACGAGGGCGAGTACGTCGAGCCGCTTTCCTTCACGCGCGTGGTGGATATTAACGGAAAGGTGATTTTGAACGCAGACGATATCCGGCAAACGCGGCAGGTCTTCAAAAAGTCCACCGCGTACATGCTCGTGGACCTTTTGAGCGACGCGGTAAAGCACGGTACGGGCACCGCGGCGCAGATCAAGAACATGAACGTGGCGGGGAAGACCGGCACGAACTCCGATTACGCCAGCGTGTACTTTGCAGGCATGACGCCGTATTATGCCGCTTCGCTTTGGATCGGCCACGATAATTATGCATATAAGCTCAGGCGCGGCGCGAGTGGCGGCACCTACGCGGCGCCGCTGTGGGCCGAGTTCATGTCGGAAATACACGAGGGGCTGGCTAACAAACCCATCATCGACGAATCTCCCGCCGACCTCGGGCTTGTAAAATGCACCGTGTGCAGCATATCGGGCAAGCTGGCGACCGACGCGTGCTACGCGGACGAGGCGCATAAGCCCGTTACCGATTGGTTTTTGAAGAGCGAGCAGCCCACGGAAAGCTGCGATATGCATGTGCTGCTCAACGTATGCGCCGATTCGGGGCAGCAGGCGTCCTACGCGTGTCCCATTGTGATGCAAAAGAGCATGATCCTCATAAGCTCCACGTCGCAGTACGCGCAGGAGAAGATCGACCCGGCGGTGCTCAGGAAGTACATGCCCAACGTGATCTATACGGATATTCCCGCGAGCGAATACGGCGTGGCGAACTACGAGCCTACGGCCACATGTACGCTGCACGGCGGCGTTTACGTGGATCCGTCGGCGCAGCCGCCCATCGAAAGCCTTATCGCGCAGGCGGAAAGGCTTCAAAACGAGGTCTTCGGCTACCTTGCCGTGGTGCAGAACCTGCCCGATACGGACAGGGCCACGCTCACATCTTACCTTGAGGAGCTGCAAAGCGCCGTTTATGCGCAGACATACGACGCCATACGGCAAAGCTATGATTATCTCAGCTATAATTATCTGGTGATTTCAGCGGCGTACCCGCCGCCGGTGACGGGATGATGGCGGCGGCGTTAAATGCCCTGTACGAGGCTGAAAGGGTGCGTATCGCCGCGCTTTTTGGCGCGTGCGACAGGGAAAACCCCGTGTTTGGCGAAGGGCCTATGGACGCGCGGCTCATGTTCATCGGCGAAGCGCCCGGCGGCGAGGAGGCGAAGAGCGGCCATCCCTTCGTGGGAACGGCCGGAAAAACGTTCTCGCGCCTTTTGGAGGCCGCGGAGATCGCGCGCGAGGAGGTATTTATCACCAACGCGGTGAAATTCCGCCCAGTGCATGTGAAGGAGAAGTCTGTTTCCAACCGTACGCCCAAGCCCGATGAGGTGCTCGCGTCGCTGCCGCTTTTGCGCCAAGAGCTTTTGATCGTACGCCCGCATGTCGTAGCGACGCTCGGCAACACGCCGCTTTGCGCGGTGCTTAAGCTCGCGGGGCAAAAGGCCGTTACCATCGGCGCCGTGCACGGCACGCGCATATCGCTTTTGCTCGAGGGCTTTTCCTTCGTTTTGTTTCCGCTTTATCATCCCGCGAGCACCATCTATAACCGCGCGCTCACGGAAACGCTCGCGGCGGATCTGACGCTTTTGAACGCTTTACTCAAGGAGAGGTGAGCATTTTGACTTTGAAGGCATGGCTATGCCGCGCGTGTGCGGCGCTGCTTCTTCTGTTGTTTTGCTTTAACGCGCTGCTCGCTGCCGCGCAGGCGTCGGGGAGCGAGTTTGGGCAGGTGACGGCGGACGCCGTAAAGCTTCGCCTGTCGCCGGATACCGATTCGCAGATATTACAGGAGCTCGTGCGCGGTACCGAGGTGGAGGTACTCGCCTCGGAGGGCGGCTGGTATAGGGTACTCTACGTCAATCAGGTTGGCTACATCCGCAACGACTATCTGTTTTTGAAATCCGCCGGCGTCTGCGGCGCGTATGTGATCGACGACGGTACGGCGCTTCGGGGCGGCCCGGGCGATTCCTCCTACGTGGTGGCGTCGCTTGGCGCGGGGCGCGGCGTGAAGGTGAAAACCATCATCGGCGAATGGTATTTCGTGCAGGTGGACGATCTTTCGGGTTATGTGAAAAGCTCGGAGCTCCTCATCACGGGCTCGGCCACCGCTTCGGCGAGCATGCTCAAAAAAGGCATGGAGGGCGCGGAGGTGAAGCGCCTTCAAAAGGAACTGAGCAGGCGCGGCTTCCTATCCCGCGCCGAGGTCACGGGTGTGTTCGATTCCAAGACCCGCGAGGGCGTGCTGCAATTTCAGAAAGCGGCGGGGCTCTCCTCCGTGGACGGCGTGGCCGGCGCGGAAACGCTCAACGCCGTATACGACGCCTCCAACAACATCATGAAGGACAACGCCACCTTCAACCAGCTCAAGGGCACGGTGGTGCTCCTCGACTGGTTCAAGGGCGGCAACGAATGGCTTGAAAAGGGCGCGCGCTTCACCGTGACCGACGTGCGCACGGGCAAGAGCTTCCGCGTAAGGCGCTTCGGCGGCTGGTATCATGCGGACTGCGAGCCCATCACCGCGGCGGATACCGCTATTATGAAAGCCTGCGCGGGCGGCTCGTGGACGTGGGACAGGCGGCCTATCTGGGTGACCTACAAGGGTAAGACCGTTGCGGCAAGTATGCACAGCATGCCGCACATGGTAGACCCCACCGCCAGCAATAACTTCGACGGGCATTTCTGCATCCATCTTCTGAATTCGCTCGTACACGAAAACAGCAAGAAGTGCCCGCGCCACCAAGCGTGCGTCATGGAGGCTTACCGCGCGGGGAAAGCAAAATAAGAGGCGAAGTTAAATGGGCTGTTTCGGCAAACCGAAACAGCCCATTCTTTTACGAAAGCGCGGCTCTCTAATCCTTGAACAAACGATTCAGCCGTTCGCGCATCCTGCGCCGGCGCGCGTCGGTGGCGGCGGCGTCCACCGCGTAGCCGCCCGCGACCTCGCGGAGCGAGTCGCCCTCCCTTGCGGGCGACAAAAGCTCGGAAATCCCAAGCACGACGGGCTCCCCCTCGTCGTCTATGCAAACGACGCGCTCCCCCTCGAAACGGTCCACGGTCAGCATCGAAAAGCCCCCTTAAGCCCGCTTTTCCAAGCGGAATACATGTTTGAAATTCACCCGAGCTATGTTACAATAAATTATAGCAGAAATTCTAAAAAAGCAAAGGATAACCGCCATGGAAGAGCGCAATCCGAAAAACGAGGAGCTGCTTCAAAAAATGCGCGCGGCGGCGCAGCTTATGGAGGACGACCTCCTGAGCGAAAGCATGGAGGAATATGAGAGCACGGGCAAGCTCACAAGCCCAAAGCTGTGCGAAAAAAGCACGGAATACGAGAATTATCTTCTTTCCATCTCGCAGCTCGAAAAGCAGCTGCGGGAGCGGGAGGAGAAAAAATAACGGCGCCGCAACCCCGTTTACTTTCCTGTGAAACTGTGAATAAATCTTTAAAGGTGCGCGCGCGGGTTTCTTTGCGGGGCGGTCATATTGTATAATTATAGTTGTGTCATATTTGAGGGAACGCGAAAGGCGGTTGCAGCTTGTCATACGAGGTACTGGTAAAAACGATATCCAGCGGCCTGTCCCAGATTCAGTGGACGGACCTTGTGGATATTTTTCTCATCGCTGTGCTTTTGTACAGGCTTATTTTACTCACGAAGGAAACGCGGGCCTACCAGCTCATCAAGGGCGTGGCGCTCCTGTTTCTCGCCGCCATCGTGAGCGACGCGCTGCAACTCGCAACGCTCGGCTGGCTCCTCAATTCCGTGCTGGCCTCGGGCGTGGTGGTGGCCGTGGTGCTGTTTCAGCCCGAGCTTCGCCGCGCGTTTGAGCGCATCGGCAGGGGAAAGCTGTTCACGCACGACGTTTTGAGCGCCATCGTGCCGCAAAGCACGCAGATCGTGAGCGAAATGCACCTCGCCATAAGCAATCTGGCGCGCAGGCGCGTGGGTGCGCTGATTGTGATCGAGCAGCGCACGGGGCTTGGGGATATCATCAGCACCGGCACGCGCATTGACGGCGTGATCTCCGCGCCGCTTCTTGAAAACATCTTTGAGCCCAACACGCCGCTGCACGACGGCGCGGTCGTGATCCGCGAGTTCAGCATCATATCGGCTGCCTGCTTTTTGCCGCTTGCGGAGGATATGGCCATCGCCCGGGAGCTTGGCACGCGCCACAGGGCGGCGCTCGGTGTTTCCTCCATTTCCGACTGTATCGCGATCGTGGTCTCCGAGGAAACGGGCGTGATTTCCTTTGCGCGCGAGGGCAAGCTCATCCGCTACATCGACGATAAGGCGTTGAAGGACCTGCTGGAATCCGTTTTCCTACGGGAACGGGAATCCGCGCTGCCCTTCTTCCTGCGGAGGAACAAAGATGAAAATAGAAAATAAGGTCCGTTTTTCGATCGTGCGGTTTTTAAAAGAGCTGTTCACGAAAAATATCTTGATAAAGCTGCTTTCCCTGGTTTTCGCCATGCTCATCTGGGGCTATGTGATGACGGACCAAAACCCCGTGCGCACAAAGACCGTAACCGACGTGCCGGTGAATTTCGAAGGCGAGAGCGACTTGATCGCCCGTAGGCTCGTCGTGCGCAGCGACCGCGCCGAGGCGCTCAAAAACATAACCGTCAAGGTGGATACCGAGCTTACCAAGTACGCCGATTTCAGCGCCAACAACATCACCGCGAGCATCAGCCTCAGAAACGTGAGCGGCCCGGGCACCTATACGTTACCCATCAGCGTGACCGCTGTGGACGGCAGCGTCGTGGGTGAGCAGCAGGAGGTCACGATCGAGATCGACAACCTCGTTACCAAGCAACGCATCCCCGTGGAGGTCTCGCTTCTAGGCGAACTGCCGCCGGGGTATTGGAGCGGTTCGCCGGAAATGGCCAGCGGCTTTGTGGAGATCACGGGCGCGTCCAAGGACATTTCCTCCGTGGTGAAGGCGGTGTGCTCCATCGACCTTACGGACAGGCGGGAGACCTACAACGAATCCACCGCCGTGGAGCTTCAAAATAGCGCCGGGGAAAAGGTGACCGCACCGCTCTTGGGCGAGCTTCCGAGCATCCCCATCAAGCTTTCGATCCTCCGCATGGCGGAGCTTCCCGTGAATGTGGATGCCGCCATCACCGGGCGCGACGAACTGCCCGTCAACTATGAGATCGTATCCTACAGCGTTTCGCCCTCTTCGAACATCACGGTCGTAGGCGAGGCGTCGGTAATCGACGCGTTGACGGGCATCGGCATCGAGCCTATCGACGTAAGCAACCGAAAGGAGAGCGTGGAGGAAGAGGTCGCGCTGCTTCTGCCCGAGGGCGTTACGAGCCTCGACGGGGATACCATTTCGGTGCGCGTCAACATCCGCCAGAAGCTGCAAACGCTTCCGCTCACCGCCGTTCCCATCGTGGTACGCGGTACCAACAATAAGCTCACATATACGCTCGATACCCCGAGCACGGATGTGACGATCACCGGTCAGGTGGGCTTCATCAGCGATCTCTCGCGCGACGACGTGGTGATCTACGCGGATGTCACGGGCCTTACCGCGGGCACTTACGAGATCGAGCTAAGGCTTGACTTTCCGAAGAAGGAAAGCATGCTCAACGAGGTGACCTATACGCTAAGCGACGCGAAAGCGTCGGTGACGGTCAGGAACAAAGACTGATGGCTATCGTAATTTCGGACTTAATCCTTCCTCTGGATGCGGACGAGTCCTCGCTGCGCGAGCTTGCGGCGAGGGCTGTTCATAAACCGCCGGAAGCCATAAAAAACCTGCGCCTTACGCGTATGTCGCTCGATGCGCGCAAGAAGAACGCCGTCGTGCACAACTGTACCGTGCTCGCGGAGCTTGACGACGCCGAGGAAAAGAACGTCCTCAAGCGCGGCTACGGCTTTGTAAGCCCCGCGCCGCAAAGGGAGGATACGGAGCCGCGTTTTGGGCAAACGCCTCTAAATAAGCCCGTGATCGTGGTGGGCATGGGTCCTGCGGGGATATTCGCCGCCTACAAGCTCGCGAAATACGGCTATAAGCCCATCGTTTTGGAGCGCGGCAAGCGCGTGGAGGAACGGCAGGCCGATGTGAAGCGCTTTATGGAATGCGCGGCGCTCGATACGGAAAGCAACGTCATGTTCGGCGAGGGCGGCGCGGGCGCGTTTTCGGACGGCAAGCTGACCACGCGCATCAAGGACGCGCGCACCGCTGAGGTGCTGGAGCTGCTCGCCGAAAACGGCGCGCCCGACGACATCCTCTACATGGCGAAGCCGCATGTGGGCACGGATAAACTCCTTGTAACGCTCAAAAACATGCGCGAAAAACTGAAGGGCTTCGGTGCCGAGCTTCGCTTTTCCACGCGGCTCGCCGATTTTGAAACCGATCCCGACGGCGCTTTAACCTCCGTTACGGCCGAGTGCGCCGGGCGACGGGAGCGCATCGAATGCGATGCGTGCATTTTGGCCATAGGGCAGGGCGCGCGCGATACCTACCGCCTTTTAGAGCAAAAGGGCGTTGAGCTTCAGCCGAAAGCTTTCGCCGTGGGCGTGCGCGTGGAGCACCCACGCGCGCTCATCGACCGGGCGCAGTTCGGCGCGTTCGCGAATCACCCGCGCCTCGGCGCGGCGGAATACGCGCTGGCGGATCGCTGCGGAGAGCGCGGCGTATACACCTTTTGCATGTGCCCGGGCGGGGTGGTGATCGCTTCCCCGTCGGAAGAGGGGCAGGTGGTGGTAAACGGCATGAGCTTTCGCGCGCGGGATTCCGAAAACTCCAACGCCGCCATCGTGGTACAGGTGACGCCGCAGGATTTCGGCCTTGCGCCGCTCGACGGCGTGCGCTTTCAGGAGGCGATCGAACGCGCGGCCTACCGCCTTGGGGGTGGGGGCTTTGTGGCGCCCGCGTCGCGCGTTGAGAACTTTTTGAACAAAACGGAGCCCAAGGGCTTTGGCGGCGTAAAGCCGAGCTACATGCCGGGCGTGGCTCCGCGAAGCCTTTATGCATGCCTGCCGGATTACGTGACGGCGGGGATCGGCGCGGGCATCCGCGCGTTTTCAAGAAAGCTCAAGGGCTTCGACATGAGCGACGCGGTCTTGACCGCCGTAGAGAGCCGCACAAGCTCGCCCGTGCGCATCGCGCGCGGCGAGCATATGGAGGCTACGAGGATTCGCTCGCTTTACCCGGTGGGCGAGGGCGCGGGCTACGCGGGCGGCATCGTGAGCGCCGCGGTGGATGGCATGAAGGCGGCGGACGCCGTAATGGAGAAATTTTGCCGAGGTGTATTATGAAGATCATAAAACCCTATTATGAGCTCATCGGCGGCTTCCACCCCGAGGAGATGCTTAAAAAGATCGAGCTTTGCGGGCGCGTGTGCTACAAATCGGAGGATAAGATCACGGCGGATTCTTCCGAGCGCTTCGTGAAAAATATCATCGGGCGCGGGCATGAATCGGTATTGGAGCACGCTTCCTTTACGGTGAAGTTCGTGTGCGACAGGGGCGTTACCCACGAGCTGGTGCGACACAGGATCGCCTCGTTCTCGCAGGAATCCACGCGCTATGTCAACTATAAAAACGGCAAATTCGGCGGCGAGATCACCGTGATCGAGCCGTGCTTTTTCGAAAAGGGGAGCGAGCGCTACGGGCTTTGGGAGGAGGCTTGCGAGGCGGCGGAACGCGCGTACTTTGCGCTTCTTACGGCGGGCTGCGCCCCCGAGGAGGCGCGGAGCGTGCTGCCCAACAGCCTTAAGACCGAGCTTATCGTTACGGCGAACGTACGCGAGTGGCGGCATATCTTAAAGCTTCGCGCGTCGCGCACGGCGCACCCGCAGGCGCGCGAGCTGATGGGCGCGCTCTTAAGCGAGCTCAAGGAAAAGGCTGCCGTGCTTTTTGCCGACATATGCGCGGAGGGATGAACATGGCTCTTTCGGCCCGGTTTCGAAAGCTTGCGCTGCTTCTTTTCGCCGCAACGCTCTGCGCGGCGCTTGCCTCGTGCTCCGGCACGGAGGATAAGGGAGAGCAGATCGACCTTTCGGACGCCTTGGGCGGCTCCTCCATCATGACCTCCGGGGATTTGATCGCGTTTATCGCGCGCGGCGAGGGGAATACCGCCGTGCTCGGAAACAACATCGATCTCGACCGCGAAATGCTCAGGCTTACGCGCGCGCGCGGCGACCTCACCATAGAGGGCAACGGCTTTACGATTACCGGCAGCGGAGACTGCGTGATACGCCTAGAGGACGGGATGTCCCTCACGCTCAACAACGTGACCATCGTGGGCGGCTACGACGCGGTCGGCGCCTTGGGCGACTGCACGGTATACGGCAAAAACGCCACCGTGAAGGGCGTGGCCAACGCCGTGAACTGCATCGGCCAGCTCAACATCGGCAAAAACAGCGAGCTCGTGTTTGTGGCGCAGGAAGGTAACGGCGCTGCCGCACGCGGCGTAACGCTGCTGGAGGGCGCGTCGCTTCAAACTGCCGGGGGCTTGAGCGGCATCGTCTCTACCGACGGCGACATCACGCTTTCGCCGCTGTCGCGCCTCTACGCCGAGACCGACAAGAACTACAACGCGCTGCAATGCGCGCGCACGCTGACGCTCAAGGACGGGTGCACGCTTTCGGCCGTAAACCGCGGCCTTTACCACGGCGCGGAAACGGAGACCCTTTTCGTGGAGGGGGCGGTCACAGTTGAGGCGACGGGCGGGGAAAAGGGCACGGGGCTTTTCATCTACACGCTCAGCGAGGACGTCCGTATTTTGGGAAGCTGCGAACCCGAGGCCCGCTTTGAAAACGGAAACGGCAGCATCGCGTTCGTAAAGAGCGTGGCGGAGCTCGCTACGCCGAGCCCCGAGCCGTTGCAAACGCCGGAAGAATAGGGGGAGAAAACGAGAATACCATGGGAAGACAAACGCGCAGAAGGTTTAGGCGCTCTTCGAAATACGGCCTGAGAAGGTTTCTGGTCGTGGTGCTGTTTTTGGGCGTCGTGGCCGCACTGGCGGTGTTTTTGCCAAGGCTGTTCCAAAAAAAAGCGGGCGGGGGAGGAGGTGGCGGGAGCGCTGCGGGCAGCTCCCCGCTGCCCACCTATACGCTGCCCGAGCCTACGCCCACGCCGGTGCCCACCCTTTCTCTAGGTCTTACCATACGCAAGGCGGCCGCGGAGAGCTTCAACGCCATAGGCTTCAAAACCACGGTGATGGCGAACAAGCAGGAGGCCGCAAGCTATACGCGCGAAGAACCCATTACCTTTGGCCCCGGCAAAGAGTACACGAAGGTAAAGGGCATCATCACCTTCGGCGGCAGCAATTACAGGGATTCCTTCACCTACGGCACGGCGGCCGTTACGCAAAAAACGCTTACGCGCATGTGGATGAAGGACATAGGCTCCCTGAACGTGCCGGACTACGGCACATGGACGGGTACGGGCTGGACGGGCATGCCGTTGATCGTGCAATGGGATGACGAAGTGCGGGCTACGCTCGGCGTGTACGACCAGTTTAAGACCAAAGAGGGCTTTACCGAGGTCATCTATCCGACGATGGACGGCAGCATCTACTTCTGGGAGCTCGAGAGCGGCGAGCCGACGCGCGCGCCCATAAAGCTCGGCGTCGTTACGAAGGGCACCGCCTCGCTCGATCCGCGCGGCTACCCGCTTTTGTTCACGGGGCAGGGGATACCATCCGATGTAGACGGCAAGGGCTCATGGTTTCGCATCATTTCCCTGATCGATAACAAGGTGCTCAAGGCCTACGGCGGCGAAGACCCGTTTTCCTACCGTAAGTTTCAGGCGTACGATTCGAGCCCGCTTATCGACGCTGAAACGGATACCCTCATACAGCCCGGTGAAAACGGCGTTTTTTATACGGTTAAGCTCCATACGAAGTACGACCCCGCCGCCGGCACGATCAGCGTTGACCCCGACCCGCTCACCAAATACCGCTATACGGCAAACGGCTACGGCGAGGGCGATACGAACCGCTGGTGGGGCATTGAAAACTCCGTCGCCATCTGGCGCGAATACGCGTTTTTTACCGACAACGGCGGGTATCTGCAATGCCTCGATCTCAATACGCTCGAGCCGCAGTACGTTGTGGATGTGCTCGACGACAGCGATACGAGCATCGTTATCGAGGAGGATTACGACGCGCAGACCTTTTACCTTTATACCGCGAACGAGGTTGATAAGCAAAAGGGCATTTCAAACGGCTACGGCAGAAACGTGCACCGAAAGATCGACGGGCTGACCGGCGATGTGCTTTGGGAAAAGCCGTACGACGCGAGCATCGGCAAGGAATCCTCCAACGGAGGCACGCTCACTACGCCGCACGTGGGTCACGGCAATATTTCCGACCTTGTGATTTACAGCTCCACGCTTTTGCCCGTTACGGTGAACGGCGAAACGAAGCTCGGCGCGCGCCTGATCGCCTACGATAAAAAAACGGGCGACGAGGTGTGGCGCTACGAGCAGGAAAACGGGTATTGGAGCTCGCCCGTGGTAGTGTATGACGAAAACGGCACCGCGTATCTCATACAATGCGACCGCGGCGGCATCATGCGCATCCACGACCCACGCAGCGGCGGCAAGGTGCTCTGCGAGATCGACATCGGCTCGCGCATCGAGTCTACGCCGGCCGTGTTCAACAACATGATCGTGGTGGGCACGCGCGGCCAGTACGGCAGCGGCGATTCGCCCAAGGTCGTGTGCGTGCGCATTGGTTAAAAACGGCTGACTAAAGTTTTTAGGATAAGAAGGTGATGGGTTTGAACAAAAAGGTGCGAATTCTCGCGCTGGTGATCGTGCTTTTGATGTTTGCCGGCATCCTCTACGGCGTGATCGCCGGGATCGTGTATTAGAAGCGGTACGGGATAAACGAACGGAGCTCTCGCATGTAAGGCGCTGCCTTGTATGCGGGAGCTCTGTTTCTGCGTATGGATTTCGCTATCTTGAGCCTACGCCGTACGCGGTCGCCAAGCTCCTCACCGGGATGAGGAAGCAGCCGCTTTCGGGATCGTACTTGGAGCCTTTTACGCGGGAGGCGTTGCCTTTCGCGTCAATGCTCACGCCGCATACGCTTTCGGGCGTTTCGCCGGGGCGAAGCGCATAGGGTATGGCGATCGTGCCGGAGCCATGAAGGCTTGTAACGCCGCGCGTCTTGCCGCCTTTTACGTAGTTTGCCGTAACGCCGAAAACCGGCCTATCGCCGATGAACTTCTTCGCATATTTCGAGAGCTTGGGCGTAGCGGTGATGCTGATGGTCACGTCGCCGCCGCTTTTCTTTTGCAGCGTCCTGAGTGCCTCGCGACTGAGGGTGACGGACGGCAGCGAACCGCCGCAGTTAATCGTGAGGCTGTTGATCCCGGCGTTGATTAGGCTATTGAGCGCGCTTTGCGAGAGCACGGCGGAAAGTTCGGCGGTACCTTGCGGTGCGATAACGTCGATCGCCACGTTTACGGCGCTTGCGGCTCTGCCCTGCGCCGCCGCGTCGGCAAGCGCCTTTGCAAGGGTGTCGTCCACGGTTTTATCCGGGATGCTTGCGCTTGCGGCGTTATTTTCACCGACCGTCGCGTTTACGGCGTTTACGGGAGGCGGCGCGACGGGTGTCGGAGCCGGTATCGTTTCGCGTTCCTCCCGGCCGGCAGAATATCCGCCGGAGCGCTCCTTCACGCTTATCCAATCGGGGTATACGGGCGTATCCGCTTGATCTACAATGAAAGTATAGGGAAGTTTATACGCATTTCCATTGGGCTCAAAACCGCGATTACCGGACTGAACCCATACATAAGAGCCATCGGCCGCAAGTCCCAAATCGCAGTTGAAATCTATGTTTGCTTCAACGCCTTCTTCCCATGTCGCCGCCTCATCCGGGAAATAAGAGTTGCTAATGGTATACTCGCGCCACGACTCCCATTCGTTCGTATCGTAAATCCGGCCGAAAGCGTTGCTCAGCCTGCACTTGCGTGACAAATCATTAAAAGTAAAATCTTCTTGAAACATGCAGTCATAATTAAATTTCAGGTCGGGAACAGGGTAGCTGATCACAGCGGTTTTTATCCATCTGCCGCCTTGCTTGCAAATCCATTGTCCGAAATAGCTTTTGCCGTTTTCCGTCCAGACCTGAACCCGCATCGTGTACCATTCCCCGATTCTCCAGTCGTAATCGGTAAATACCTGCTTCCCTTCGCCTTCGCCGCCGAAGTCGCCGCTCAGACCGCCTTTTGCATATTCGACTGTTGGGCTTGTTCCGTCACCCATGTTCCATAAAGAAAACAACAGAACATGCTCCCCATCCTTATTTTGAAATCCCGCGTAACCGCCGCTCCAACCATGTACTGCCCAATAGGTGTTTTCGGCATCCTCTTCACAATACCAATCCACCGTCATTACGTCATATTCGGTACCGCAGTACCAATCGACATACATATTCGGCGCATGTCTCGGGCTTGCCGGTTCCTCCGCCAACGCGGAAAACGGCGCCAGCGTGATCAAAAGGAGTACGCTTGCAATGATTGCCAACAGTGCTTTGCGCTTTTTCATGTTTCAGCCTCCATGTTTTTGATGCGGGAAACCGCGCCCATAGTTTTAAATTGAAATGAACATTTGATTATAAAATATCATGCCATAATGGAGCGCCGTATGGCAAGCGTTGCCTGTAAGATTATGGATATATTATTTTTTCCATACGCCCGTCGCGGGTGCACAAAAAAAGCGGCTTACGCCGCTTTTTTTGGTTGCCGTGTTGGGGAGCCACGGCATCAAGATGGTTGGGGGTATGTCATCGTGGGAGTGGGGGCTCCCGTCGGAATGACCGTCAGTTGGCCGTGGATGCGGGGCGCTCCGCGAGAGTCACGTGTAAATCCACGTTCTCGTTGCCCCTCTGCACGGTTATTGTTACCACATCGCCGATCTTATATTCATAGAGGGCTGCGGCAAGCTCGGACGAGCCGTTGATCTCCTTACCGTTCACGGAAACGATGATATCGTTCACCATCATGCCCGCCGCCGAGGCCGCGCTATCGTCCATGACCGACATCACCTGCACGCGGGTCACGTAGCTGGAGGGCATGTAGAAGGGGAAGTAGCCGCCGCTCTGGCCGCTATTGGACTCCACGAGGTTGATCTCCTGTAAGGAGATGCCGAGGAAGGGCCGGCCGCTCACGTAGCCGAGGTCGATAAGGTCCACGATCACGTTTTTCGCGTCGTCGATAGGGATGGCGAAGCCGAGGCCCTCCACGTCCACGCCGAGGCTCTTGGCGTTCACGATACCGATGAGCTCGCCCTTTTCGTTGAACAAGCCGCCGCCGGAGTTGCCGGGGTTAACGGAAGCGTCCGTTTGCATGAGCGACATACTCTGGCCTTCTACGGTGATGGTGCGGTTAAGGCCGCTCACGATGCCCGCGGAAACGGAGCTTGTGAATACGCCCAAGGGGTTGCCGATGGCGTAGACCCCGTCGCCCACGGCCACGCCGCTCGAGTTGCCGAGCGTTGCGGCGGGAAGTCCGGTCGCTTCTATTTTGATAATGGCGAGGTCGGTGAGGCCGTCGGTGCCCACAACAGCGCCGTCGTACTCAGTGCCGTCCTGCAGATACACCTTGAGGGCGCTCGCGCCTTCCACCACGTGGTTGTTGGTTACAATATAACCGTCCGAGGTGATGATAACGCCCGAGCCGCTGCCGGTTTCCTGCGTGGTTTCGCTGCCGTCCATGCGGTAGCCCGTCTGCGAAATTTTAATAAGCACTACGCTCGCCATGGAGTTTTGCAGCATCTGCGTGGTGGAGCTGTAGCTGGCGGAAGCGGACGAGCCGCTCATTTTGATGCCGGAGGAGGGAGCGTTTGCCGGCGTGCCCGCGCTTGCGCCGCCTGCTCCCTGTGCGGGCGTGGTTAGAACGGAGCTGCCGTCCGAAACCTGCGCGGCATTGAAGGAACCGCCCACGATGAGCGCGCCCAAGCCCCCGCTCAAAAGGCCTACCACCAAAAGCGCCACGATCATCTGCGTCCACGTAACGGCTTTCGCCTGCTTTTTCACCGGCCTTTCCGGGGGCCTATATTGGGCCTCGCCCTGCGGCGCGCTCTGCACGCTGTAGGGCTGCGCCTTTTCTTCATAATCGAACCGGTCGTTTTCCATGTCTAAAAAACTCCTTTCCTAGTGATGACTTTATTATATCCACGGATTTTGACCGTATCATCACGGATTTGCGCCAATTTGGTGGAGGAATTTGTATTAAATATGTCGGGTAAAACACGCAAAAAAAAAGAGCGAAGCAGACGCTTCGTTCCCAAGCATAAACCGCTTTTACGTTACTGCGTTTCGCCGGGCAATATGGCCAAGGTATCGCCGGAAGCGTCGAAAACGGCGCTTGCGCCCTGCGCGAGAGCGTCCCACGTGAAGTCGTACCAGTACTCCTCCAAAAAGCTCGGCAAAACCGTGGGCGTAGGCGCAACGTCCCATCGCGGGGCGGTGGTAGCGGGCGCGGGTTCGGGCAGATAGGGCATGAAGTTTCCGGAAAAGCTCGTGAAGCGGCGCGCCTCGCCCCATTGCATCAAAAAGCGCTCGCTTGCGGTATCCGCGCACACGAGCCAGCCCTCTTCCGATTTTTCCATGCGAACCATATAAAGAAACGCGCCGGTGCCGTCGAGCGCGAAATAGCCCAGCCTGTTTTGCCCGAGCGCGCCGTACAGCGCGCCGCCGCCGGAAAAGCCGAAGGTGAGAGAGCCTGAGCTTGCGCCTACGCTCCCTTCGCCCGTATTCACCGCGCCGGAATAAGAGCTGCCGTCGAAAAGCATTCCGCCAATGTTGAGCCGCCCTTTGGAAAGATAGGATTCCGCCTCGCAAAGCTTCATTAGCGCGTTAAGCGCGTCGATGCCGCCGTTTGCGGAAAGCGCGTCGCAAAAGGAAGCGCGCGCTATGTCCGTATCCGCGTCGTAGCCGAGGTAAAAAAGGAGCACGGGGTTGTTGGGGAACATCGCGCCGGGGGTTTCATTCGCGATGATTTCGGCGGGGGGTGTAGAGGAAGGCGCGGCCGATGGGGAAGCGGAAGGCGAGGCGTCGGGCGTGCCAATCGGCGTGCTTAAAGCGCACGCGCTCCATAAAAAAAGGGACGCAAGCGATACCGCAACGAGAAGCGCATATCGCATGCTGTGTCCCGAAAAGCTATTTTTCGCCGAATTTCCCCGCGTTTTCATGCGGCGGGAACGGTTTGCGCGGCAAAATACGCTGCAAGGCCGTCGAAGATGCCCTTCGCGCAAACGCTTTGATAAGCGTCGCGGTTGAGGTGCACGTCGTCGCAGGCGTTGCTGAGGTGCCCCATTTCGAGCGAGATGACGGGGCTTTTTGACCAGTTGAAACCGGTTTGGCTGTCGAGAGGGGTTATGCCGAGATCCTTTGCGCCGGTGGCGGCGCAAAAGGCGTTCAAAACGGCCTCGGCAAGCGCGAGGCTGGGCTCGTAGGTCTTAGGCGTTTCGGAGGGGGAGGGGATGAGCGCGCAAGCGCCGGAAACGTTCGCGTCTGTTGAGGCGTCGCAATGGAGCCTGATCCAAAGCTCCACGTTTTCTTGGTTCATAAGCGACGCCCGATCGGCGTTGGAAAGGGAAACGTCCTGCGAGGTTCGGGTCATCACGACCGTCGCGCCCGCGTCGGCAAGAAGCTTTTGCAGCTTCAGCGCGATCAAAAGGTTGATGAGCGATTCCTCCGCGCCCGTTTTTACGCCGGTCGCGCCGCCGCTCATGCGGGGCTTTAAAAGGCCGGAGGCGGGGGAGATGCGCTCGAGCGCGATATCGGCGAACTGTTGGTGGCCGGGGTCGATGCCGATCACCCTGCCCGCGAGCGCCTCCGCCGCGGCGGGCCGTGCGGCAGCGGGGTAAACCGGCACGATAAGCTGCGCCTGAAGCGCCGCAAGGTACGCCTGGTAGGTGATTGCGCCGAATTTACCGTCGGCGCGGACGCCCAAAATGGTTTGCAGCGCCGCAACGGCGGCGCGGGTATTTTCGTCGTACAGGCCGGTCACGTCGCCGCCGTAAAGGCCGGCGGCGGTAAGCTCCGCCTGTAAAGCCGCCACCTCGCCGCCGAAATCGCCGAGGGTGAGCGCGGTTTCGGGATATTGGGGCATAGCGGAAGCGACGCCGCCCGAAAATAGAAGCGCCGCCAAAATAACCGTTAAGATGCCGCGGGAAACCTTAAGCATAGTTCCATCCAAAAAAAGCTTTTAAGATTACGGGATTATTTTATCATTTTCGGCTAATTTTGTAACCGCGATTTCCATAAACAATTTGTGAATTCGGCCAAGCGGCCTAGGGGGTATTTGGAAAGCGGAGGCTTATCGTCGGCGAGCAGTTTTTTGCAAAATAAGGCGAATTTTCGGAGGAATACCGTAAGTATTTCAAGAAAATTCAACGCGATTCGGCAGGAAAAGAGCTGCCAAGGCGCGTGCTGCAATTTTCCAAACACGCTCTAATGCTTTTCTAAGGCGATCCCGCCGCCCGTCGCGCGCACCTGCACGCGGTCACCCGCGAAGATGCGGCCGCGGAGTATTTCCTCGCTCAAACCGTCTTCCACCTGCTGCTGTATGGCGCGTCGGAGCGGGCGCGCGCCGTACGCGGGGTCGAAGCCCGCGTCGGCCAAATACGCCACGACATCATCTGAAAAGCTAAGCTCTATGCCGCGCGCGCTCAGACGCTGCGCGACAAGGTCGAGCATGCGCCGCGCGATTTCGGCCGTTTGCTCCTTCTCGAGCGTCCGGAACACGATGATCTCGTCCACGCGGTTTAAAAACTCGGGCCGGAAGGCCTTTTTCAAGGCATCGAGCATTTCCTCGCGCATGCGCTCGTAGGTCGCGGCGGGCGCGTAGGAGGTAAAGCCCACGGCGGAGGCCTTGTGGAGCTTATCGGCGCCCGCGTTGGAGGTCATAACGATCACGGTGTTTTTAAAATCAACGAGCCTGCCTTTGGAATCGGTCAGCCTGCCGTCCTCGAGGATTTGCAAAAGCGCGTTGAACACGTCAGGATTCGCTTTTTCGATTTCGTCAAGCAGCACCACGCTGTAGGGCCGCCGCCGCACGCGCTCGGTGAGCTGGCCGCCCTCCTCGTAGCCTACGTAGCCCGGCGGGGGGCCGAAGAGCTTACTCACGCTGTGCGCCTCCATGTATTCGGACATATCGAGGCGTATGAGTGCGCTCTCGTCGCCGAAAAGCGCGGCGCTAAGCGCGCGGCAAAGCTCCGTTTTGCCCACGCCCGTGGGGCCTAAAAAGATGTAGGAGCCGATGGGACGCTTAGGGTCCTTGAGCCCCGCGCGGGCGCGGCGAATGGCGCGCGCCACCGCCGTTACGGCCTCGCTTTGCCCCACGACGCGCTCGTGCAGCTTTTCCTCGAGGCGCATCAGCCTTTCGCTTTCATCCGCGGTGAGCTGCTGCACGGGGATGCCCGTCCATGCGTGCACCACCTCGGCGATATCCGTGTCCGTTACGGTAAATTCCATGCCGCGCTGCTTTAAGTCCCAGTCGTCCTTCATTGCGCGCATGCTCGATTTTATTTTAAGCTCCTCGTCGCGCACCGCGGCGGCACGCTCAAAGTTTTGGTTATTGACGGCCTCTTCCTTTTCCTTGAAAAGGGCCTCGAGCTTCGTTTCGAGCTTTTTCAAATCGGGCGGTTGGCTGAACGCCGTAAGCCGCACGCGGCTCGCCGCCTCGTCCATGATGTCGATGGCCTTATCCGGCAGAAAGCGATCGGGGATGTAGCGGGCGGAAAGCTCCACCGCGGCCTTTAAGGCGCCGTCGGTGATGCTGGCGCGGTGATGTGCCTCGTAGCGGTCGCGAAGCCCGTAGAGTATTTTCAAGGCTTCCTCCTGCGTGGGCTCGCCTACGGTCACGGGCTGGAAGCGGCGTTCGAGCGCGGCGTCCTTTTCGATGTGGCGGCGGTATTCGTCGAGCGTGGTCGCGCCCACCACCTGTATTTCCCCGCGCGCAAGGGCGGGCTTTAAAATATTGGAGGCGTCGATGCTGCCGTTGGTCGCGCCAGCGCCCACGATAGTGTGGAGCTCGTCGATAAAGAGGATCACGTCGCCGCTTTGCTGAAGCTCGCGGATGGCGGTCTTGAGCCTTTCTTCAAAATCGCCGCGGTATTTCGTGCCCGCGACCATACCCGCCAGGTCGAGGGAGATAAGCCGCTTGCCGCGCACGGAATCGGGCACGTTGCCGGCGGCGATGCGCTGCGCTAACCCTTCCGCGATCGCGCTTTTGCCCACGCCCGGGTCGCCTAAAAGCACCGGGTTATTTTTTGTGCGGCGGCTCAAAATTTGAAGGATGCGCTGTATTTCCGTTTCGCGGCCCACGACGGGGTCGAGCGTGCCGTCGCCCGCGAGCGCCGTAAGGTCGACTCCGAATTGATCGAGCGCCGGCGTGGAGGGCCGCTCCGCCTCGGGTTCTGCGGAGGCTGATATTTTATGCTGCTGTGAAGCGTCGGGAAGGGCGGCCTGTACGGCTGCGAGCGTAACGCCGAAGCCCTCGAGCATGCGCGCGGCGGCGCAATCGCGCTCGCGCATAATCGCCAAAAGGATGTGCTCGGTGCCGATATAGCTCGTTTTGAGGGTTTTAGATTCGTAAAGGCTCAATTCTAAGACTTTTTTCGTGGAGGGGGTATAGCCGAAGCTGTCGGTGAAGGGGCGGTTTGTTCGGCCGATCAGTGACTCGGTGCGAAGGATCACCTCGCCCTCCGAAATGTTGAGCGCCGCAAGCGCCTGCGCCGCCGCGCCGTCGCGGTCGCGCAAAAGCCCTATGAGAAGGTGCTCGGTGCCCACATGGTTGTGCCCCATCTCCTTCGCACCGTCCTGCGCGTAGGCGAGCGCGCGCTTCGCGCCCTCGGTGAATCTATCCAAAAAATCCATAAAAGGCCCTCCCGCAAGCGATCTTCCTACATTTTACAGCAAAAACCGCGCGCGGGCAACTTAAAGGCCGCGTCTGCAAAAAAGGCGCTTTTTGTGGTACAATATAAACTGCGTCCCTTCCGGAAAGGGAAACACATATACATGGATATGAGCGTTATGCTTAAACAATATATTTGGAGTGAAGCGAATGGTTTATTTGGATAACAGCGCGACCACGCGCGCGTTCGACGCGGCGGCGCAGACCGCGATGCGGTATATGACGGGCATCTTTTTCAATCCTTCGTCCGCGTATTCGCCCGCCGTGGCGGCGGAGCGCGACGTGGAGGGGGCGCGGGAGCGCTTTGCGCGCGCCGTGAACGCGACGCCTGAGGAAATACTTTTCACCTCGGGCGGCACCGAGGGCAACAACATGGCGGTTCAAGGCGCGCTCCGCGCTATGCGCGGCGGCGGCCGCGTGATCGTGAGCGCGGTGGAACACGCGTCCGTATATGAATGCGTCGGGGCGCTGAGTAACGCCTACGAGGTCGTCGACGCCGCCGTGGACAGGAGCGGCGCGGTCGATCTTGCAAGGCTCGAAGGGATATTGACGCCCAATACCTTGCTCGTTTCCGTGATGCAGGTGAACAACGAAGTGGGCGCGATCAACGATATGGAGGCGATTTACAGGCTCGTCAAGCGCAAGGCGCCGCAGGCGGTCGTCCACTGCGACGGGGTGCAGGGCTTTTTGAAGGTACCGTTCGACGCGAAAAACGCCGATCTTTACACTGTGAGCGCGCACAAATTCCACGGCCCCAAGGGCGTGGGCGCGCTGTATGTGAAAAAAACGGTTCGCTTTGCGGGCGGGCAGGTAGGCGGCGGGCAGGAAAAAAACCTTCGCTCCGGCACGCTCAATACGCCCGGCATCATGGGCATGGACGCGGCGATGCAGCTCTATATGAAAGACCTTGCGCGCTTTCGCGATTCCATGTATGCTTGCAAGCGGAGGCTCTACAACCGCTTAAGCGCGCTGCCTCAAGTCGTTTTCAACGGCCCGGACGTGGAGCGCGGCGCGCCGCATATTTTGAACGCCTCGTTTTTGGGCGTGCGCGGCGAGGTGCTTTTGCACGCGCTGGAGGCGCAGGAAATCTACGTTTCCACCGGCGCCGCGTGCTCGGCGCACAAGGCGGGCAAAAACCGCGTCCTCACCGCCATGGGCGTAACGGGGGAGCGGCAGGAGGGCGCGATACGTTTCAGCCTTTGCCCTATGACCACCCTCGACGAGATCGACGAGGCGGCAAACGCGATCGGCGCGCTTCTGCCCACCTTAAGGCGCTACGCGAGAAGATAATTTTTTTGGAGGCACGATGGAAAAAATACTCCTGGTACGTTACGGGGAAATACACCTCAAGGGTCTGAACAAGCCTTTTTTTGAGCGCAAGCTCCTGCAGCGCATCAACGGCGCGCTTGCGGGCACGGGCGCTTTTTCACGCTACGAGCAGGGGCGCATCTACGTGCGGGGTTTAAGCGAAGCCGATTATGACCGCGCGCTCGCGAGACTGAAGAAAGTGTTCGGTATCCACTCCATAAGCCCCGCGCTTTCGGTGGAGAAGGAGTTCGGCGCAATACTCGGCGCTGCAAAAACACTCGTGGAGCCGGCGCTCGAAAACGTGGAGCGCGTCGGCTTTAAGGTGTTTGCCCGGCGCGGCGACAAGCGCTTCCCGCTCGATTCGCAGGCCATCTGCCGGGAGCTGGGGCACGCGCTCCTCACGGAGTTTCCCGAAAGGCTTTTTGTGGACGTGCACGCGCCAAAGCTCAACGTTTGCGTGGAGGTGCGCGACAGCGCCTATGTGTACACGGAGGAGATCATGTGCCCGGGCGGCATGCCCACGGGCACGGCGGGGCGCGCCGCACTTTTGATCTCGGGCGGCATCGACAGCCCCGTGGCGGGCTACCTCATGGCCAAGCGCGGTCTTGAGCTTTCCGCGGTGCATTTTTACAGCTACCCTTACACGAGCGAGCGCGCGCGTGACAAGGTGGTGGCGCTCGCGCGGCTTTTGAGCGAATACGCGGGCGAGATAAGGCTGCACCTTGTGCCCTTCACGGAAATACAGCTTGCCATCTACGACAAATGCCCGCCCAAGGAGACCACGGTCATCATGCGGAGGCTTATGATGAAAATCGCCGAAATGCTCGCGCAAAAGGACGGCGCTTTGGCGCTCGTCACGGGTGAGGCGCTCGGACAGGTGGCGAGCCAAACGCTCGAAAGCTTGTGCTGTACGGACGACGCGGTAGGGATGCCGGTGTTTCGCCCGCTCATCGGCTTCGACAAGGACGAGATCGTTTCTATCGCCAAAAAGATATCCACCTTCGCCACCTCGATTTTGCCGTATGAGGATTGCTGCACCGTGTTCGTGCCGGAGCATCCCGTTACGAAGCCGAAGGTGGAGGCCATCCGCAAGAGCGAAGCGAAGTCGGACTTTTCCGCCATGATCGAAACGGCGCTCCGAAATACCGAGGTATTGACGGTTTAACCGTTTGTTCATACGAAAACGCATCGCGGCATGCTATAATTTAGGGGAAAGATCGAGAATTTTGGAAGGGGGAGCAAAATGAAACGCGCATGGGCCTTAACGGCGGTTTTTGCGATGTGCGCGGCGCTTGCTCTTCTTTTTTCCGCGTGCGCTTCGGGCGGCGCGGCGGCTTCCGACGCGGAGCCGGTGCGCATTTTGCCGAGCGTTTCCCCCGAGAGCACGGCCATACCGCCGCTCACCATCACGCGCGGGGTGATCTCCAACGGCGAGGGTGTCATGCTTTATCCGCGTATCGATGGCGAAAATGCGGTAAAGATCAATACTTCCATCGAAAGCGACCTGAACGCGTGCGTGGGAAAGACCACGGCGCAGGTGTTCACCACCTATAAAATCACTACCAATTCCAACGGCCTGTTATCGGCCGTGCTCGATGTACGCGACCTTAAAACGGGGGAGCTTCTACAGACGCTTTCGTTCAATTACGATGTGAAAACGGGTGACAAGCTCTGCATCGCAGATTACTTTGACACCGAAAACGACAGGTGGCGGCGTGTGCTGCCCGATATTGTGGCGCTTCAGGCGCAGGACAAGGGGCTTACTTTGCTGTGCGACGTGATGCCCGTGACCGACGAGCAGCTTTACTACATTTCGGGCGACACGCTCGTTTTGATGTACCGCCAATATGAAATCGCCACCTATACCGATCCCTTGCCGCAGTTTTCCATCCCCGTTTCCCAGCTTGCGGAATTCCTGCCCGAGGGCAGCCTTCTTACGAGGCTGAACAGCACGCGGGGCGGGGAAGCCGTTACCGTATCGCCCACGCCGCAGGAAACCGTTGCCGCGCAGGCGGGCGTGAGCGAGGCTGCGGCCGAAACGACGCCCGAGCCGACGCCGGGCGTGGCGAGGGGGGCGGATAAATGAGGTGTTCGTGCAGGGTGTGCGGCGCTTACATGGTGCAGTCCGAGCGCGGGCTTTCAAGCGGCTGCCGCTGTCCGGAATGCCTTAACGAATGTGCCGATTGCATGGGCACCATCCAAACGCCGCTCACGGCGGAGGAGCTAAAAAAAAGAGAAGCGCTTTTTCTTTCGCGCGAGCGCGAGGAGGAACAATAGCTCAGGTGACTGCAAAAAATTTATTCATTGTGGTAAAATAAAA
>JAJFTZ010000087.1 GCA_021372675.1 Eubacteriales bacterium | reverse complement strand
CGCCCTCTCTAAGCTCGCCCTTCACGCCGTCGAGGCCGAGCACGCGCGCGGGGTTGCGCGTTAAAAAGCAAAGCGCCTCCGAAAGGCCGAAAAGCCCCGCGTCCACGGCGGCCTTCAACTCCCCGTGCAGCACGCCGGGCGAGGTGTAGGTGATGCCGGTGCACGCGCCGCGCTCGTCGAAAACGGGCTGGCTGCCGTAAGCGTCGCTAGAAAGGGTCATACGCTCCGCGACGGCGCCGAATTCGTCGATGGCGCTCCGCATCAGGGAAAGCGTGCCCTCGGGCTCGCCCGCGGTGAAATCCACGCGCCCGCCCATCTGCGTAAAGCGCGCCGCGTCGCCGATCATCTCGCGCGAGCGCGCGACGTGGGTGGGGAAAAAGGTCTTGATAGGGATGTCGGATTGCTCGAGCGCCGCGAACAGGCGTGAGAAGCGCTCCTTGCCGCCGCCCATGTGGATCGTGACGAGGCCGGGCTTGCCGGAGATGATGCCGCTAAGCCGCGCGTCGCTGCCGAGGCGAACGAGCTCCTGTACGGTTATGTTGGAGCTGCGATGGTCGGCAAGGGCTATCTTCACGCCGATCACGCGGTCGATGAGCGCGATATCCCTTAAGACGCTGCCCGTGAGGGAGGGCGAGGGGTACTGATAGGAGCCGGTGAGCATGTAGCAGGTAACGCCCTCCTCGTTGAGGGCGCGGCATTTATAAAGAAGGTTTTCGAGGCTCCTGCTCACCCCGTCGGTGCCCAAAAGCCCCAAAACCGAGGTGATGCCGTTTTGGGTAAGCTTCGTGAGGGGAAGCTCGGGTACGCGCGAGGCGGGGCCCTGCTCTCCGCCGCCGCCCGTGATGTGGATGTGCAGGTCGATGTAGCCGGGCGCGACCGCGGCTCCATTCAAATCGAAAGCCTCCACGCCGTCAAGCCCGTCGTAACCGGCGATTTCGGGCGCGATCCTGAGGATTTTTTCGCCTTCGATCAGGAGATCGCGCCTGCCGAGGTGTTCGGGCGCATAAACGTCCGCGTTTTTGATGAGCTTCATGGTGCCTCCAAAAAAGTATTATTCCAGAATGTCGCTGATGAAGCGGTTCACGCTGCGTTCTTCCGCGAGGATTTCGTCGAAGCGCGGCCCCATCTCTATGGCGATGCATGAGGCCAAGAGGTTGATGAGCGTTACGGGCAGCGTGTGCGAGTTGTAAAAAAAGCGGGTGGAGGTATCGCAAAGGAGGTTGATGCTTTCTTCCGTGACGGCGGGGGAATCCGTGCTGTCAGCGATCACCGTAACGGGCGTACCGCGAAACTGCGCAAACTTCGCCACGCCGCGGATGGGCATGTGGTAGGGGGGGAAGGAGAATAAAACCACATGGTCGGTCTTCTTGAGCCGCGCCAATACGTTTTGCACCGCGTCGTTGTCGCCGAGGGCGACGGGGGTGGATTTGATATGCAAAAAGCTCAGCCGGTAGGAAAAATATTCCGCCAATATTTTGGAAACATCGTGCCCGAAGATCATCACGTCCTCGGCGCACATGAGCTCGCGCGCGGCCTTGAACAAAAGCTCGGGGCTCAGGCCCGTTAAAAAGCGGTTCATGCCCGCCTGTTCGCTCAAAAAGATGCCGTTCAAAAGCTGGAGCCTTTCCTGCCCGCCCTGCGCCTCGCCCTCGAAAAGGGCGGGGGACGCGCCGCCGCGGGAAAGCCTTTCGGTGTGCGCGCGAAACGCCTCGCGAAGCGCAGCGTAGCCGTCGTAGCCGAGGGTGCGGCAAAGGCGGAGCACGGAGACCTCGCTCACGTCCGTGCGCCTGCTCAGCTCCTTAAGGGAGATGTAGCAGACCGCCTCGGGGTTTTCGAGCAAGAAATCCACAATTTCCCTTTGCTTTTTCGTAAGCGCGCCGCGGCGGGCGGCAATGCCTTGAAGAAAATCCATACAGCCACCAATTTTAAGAAAAGTTTAGCGTTTACTTTATTTTATACCATATGTCCATCGGTTTCAATACAATTCTATGGAATGAAGGCAAAAATTATTGTAAAAATGTTAGTTCACGCTTTACACGCGAAATAAACTATGATAGCATGATGCTAACAAATCGACCCCCTTAGGCTATTGTAGATTGAATTTGCGGCAAAGAGGAGAAAAACAATGAAGAAATTAGTTGCACTTTTCCTGGCGGTCGCGGTGTTTGCTTCGGTTGCGGCCGGCTGCGCCCCGAAGCCTTCCACGCAAGGCGGCGCGGGCGACGGCGTGAGTACGCAAACGCCCGATCTGAACAACCCGGTCGTGCCGGGCATGAACTATCTCGACACCTATAAATCCTCCTTTTCCGAGCCGATCAAATCCCTCAACCCCTACACCATCGAGGGCACAACCGATTATAAGTATATCGCCAACATCCTCGACGGGCTTGTGGAAACGGATACCTTCGGCAGGTATGTGGGCGCTTTGGCGGAAAGCTGGGAGCATAACGACGACGCCTCCGTATGGACGTTCCATCTGAAGCAGGGCCTCTACTGGACGGATCATACCGGCGCGAAAACCGAATACGCCATCACCGCGGAGGACTTTGTGGACGGCATGCGCTACGTGGCGGACCCGTACTACGCAGCCTACAACGCCGATACCATCGAGGATATGATCGCGGGCTTCAGCGATTACTACTATGCGCTCGTGGATGTGGATGAGGGCACAGACACCGCCCGTACCCGCGCGGACGTGCTCGCCACGTTCGACTCCACCGTCGGCGTGAAGGCGCTCGACGAGTACACCGTGCAATACACCCTCACAGGCTCCGTGCCCTACTTCCTCGCGTACCTCATGATCGAGGTCTTCCTCCCCGTGGAACAGAGCTTCCTCGATCAGGTGGGCGACCGCTACGGCACCGCCATGGAATACCTCCTGTACTGCGGCGGCTACTACATTTCCGCATGGGACAGGGATAAGCTTGTCGTCCTCTCCAAAAACCCCAATTACTGGGATGCCGACCACATCACCATCAACACGCTCAGCTTCGAGGGCATTTCCGACTCCATCTCCACGGTCGAAATGTTCAAGCGCGGCGAGCTTGCCGAGGTTTCGCTCTCGAGCGAGGAAATGAACAGCGTGCGCGGCACGGAGTGGGAAGACTATGTGTACCTTTCCGAAAAGACCGCCACCACCTACTGGTACACCTTCAACTTCGAAAGCAGAAACAGCGAGTTTAAGTCGTTCGTCAACAACGAAAACTTCCGCAAGGCGCTGTTCTGCGCCATCGACCCCGTTACCCTTTCGGCCATCTGGGAGCCGATCGACCCCGCGTTCTTCACCCGCTACACCCTGTTGCCCGAGGACGTGATGTTCGATAACGACGGCGTGGATTACACCGATTACCCGCAGCTTGCGGCCTATAAGGACGTAAACCCCTACGACACGGCGGAGGCCAAGCGGTATTTCGACGCTGCGGTGGCCGAGCTTGTGGGCGCGGACGGCGCCATCAAGGACGCGAAAGCCGAAACGGTCGACATGCTGCCCATCACGAAGTGGGATACCGACGGTAAGATGCCGCTCGACATCGTGTATTCCTCCGGCAGCAGCGAAAGCGAAATGAAGAAGGCCGTGCTCATCAAGCAGATGCTCGAGGACGCTTTCGGCAAGGAAAACATCAACGTCATCCTCGGTTACTCCAACAACAGCTTCAGCGACGACGTGTGGGCGCTCGCCAACTGGGACCTCGTGGACGATTCCTACGGCTTCCGCTACGCCGACCCCTCCGCGAACCTGATGCGCATCACCACCGACGGCGTGCTCAACGACAGCATGTACAACGTACCCGAGTATGACGCGCTGGCTTCTGCGGCCATGAAGATTACCGACATCAACGAGCGCTACGCCGCGTTTGCCGCGGCCGAAGCGTGGATGCTCGACCACGCCATGATCATCCCCTACATGTCGGGCGGCGGCTCCTATTGGATGACCCGTATCGTGCCCTACACCACCCCGGGCGGCAAGCTCGGCATGGGCAAGTATAAGTATAAGGGCGCGGTCATTCAGGAAACGCCCGTCACCAAGGCGCAGCACGAGGAGCTATTTAAGCAGTACGAGGCGCAGCTCGCGGGCCTTAGCAAATAAAACCCAAATTCCATGCGACACCCTGCCCCGCGGCGCTTTAAGCGCCGCGGGGCAGACATAACCTCCTATCATCCAAAGGGGCGCTTTTCATGGGACGCTATTATTTTTCCAAGCTCCTGCAAGCAATTATCACGATCCTTCTCATCGTGATCGTGGTGTTCGCGCTTTTGCGTTTCATGCCCATTTCGGGCTATTTTTCCAAGGAGCAATACCGCGAGATGACCGAGGCCGCCAAGAACGCGTATTTGCGCAAGCTCGGCGTGCTCGACCCCATGCTCGTGCAGATGAAGAACTTCTTTTTAAACCTCTTTCGGGGGGAGCTTGGCACCTCCATCACGGTGTATCCGCAAACGCCCATCGCCGAAATTTTGGGCGATAAAATCAAATACTCGGTGCTGCTCAACGTGTTCAGCCTGTTTTTGAGCGCAGGCTTAGGCCTGCCCTTAGGGCTTGCCATGGCGAAGAGCAAGGGCGGGCTTGTGGATAACCTCGGCACGGGGTACGTGGTTGCCATACGCTCCATCCCCTCCATCATCATTTTGTTTTTTGTACAGGTCGGGTTGTCGAAGGTGCTCAATTTGCCGATGCTGTTTTATATGAACCGGCCCGAATCGTGGATACTGCCCACCATTTCGCTTTCACTGGGCAGCATCGCGGGCTACGCGATATGGCTCAGGCGCTACGTGGTGGATGAGGAAAACCGCGATTACATCAAATTCGCGCGCGTTAAGGGGCTTTCGCAAAACTACATCCTCACGCGCCATGTGTTCCGCAACGCCATCGTGCCCATCGCCATCAATTTACCTTCGGACATTCTGCTCCTCCTTTCGGGCTCGCTCATCACCGAAAGCCTGTATTCCGTGCCCGGCATGGGCGGGCTTCTCATCAAATCCATCAAGGAGCTCGATAACCCCTTGGTGCAGATACTTGTGTTACTCTTTTCAACGCTTTCCGTGTTCGGCGTGTTCTTGGGCGACATCTTTGTTTCCTTTGTGGACCCGCGCATCAAGCTTACGGGCGAAACGGAATAGCAGGAGGCGGCATGGAACAGCAAACCTATCAGGGGGTCGCTCTGACGGATGATCTTTTTACAAGAGCGGAGTTCAACGAGGCGGGCGTGGAGGAAACGGGATATTCCAACTACTCCTACTGGCGCTCCACCATACGCACATTTTTTAAGAGCAAGCTCACCGTAACCATGGTCGCGGTGGTCGTGGTGCTCGTGTCGTTCACGGTGCTCTACACCTCGCTCTCCAAGGTGGATCCCTACGCCGTGCAGACGAACTATTCCACATGGAACAACCCGCCGAGCGCCGAGCATATCTTCGGCACCGACGGCGTGGGGCAGGATATCTGGGCGCGCGTATGGCACGGCACGCGCACGTCGCTTTTGCTCGCGGCGCTCGTGGCGCTGTTCGAGGTGGGCATAGGCGTGCTGGTGGGCGCGGTATGGGGCTACAACCGCAAGCTCGACACGCTCATGTTCGGCATCTACAACACCATCACCAACATCCCCTCCACCATCTACCTCGTCTTGATCGCGTACATCATACGCCCGGGTTTTTGGACGCTGGTGATCGCGCTCGTTTCAAGCGGCTGGATCAGCGAGGCGCGTTGGTTTCGTAACCGTATTCTCGCGCTTCGCGAGGCGGATTACAACGCCGCGTCGCGCTGTCTTATGACGCCCATGCGACGCATCGTTTCGCGCAACATCGTGCCGCATATCATGAGCCTCATCATCATGGACGCGGCGCTCACCATACCCTACTCCATCGGCTCCGAGGTGTTTTTGAGCTTCATCGGTATCGGCATACCGGCGGAGATGGTAACGCTCGGCAACCTCGTTAACCAAAGCCGCAGCGCGTTTTTGGTGTACCCCTTCCAGATGCTGTTCCCCACGGCTATCCTCTGCATCATCACGGTGTCGTTTTACATCATCGGCAACCGCTTTGCCGACGCTTCCGACCCGCGCAACCATGTTTAAGGAGGCGGCGATATGAGCGAAAAGATATTCGAAGCAAAAGATGTGGAAATCAAGTTCAACCTGCGCGGCAAAACACTGACCGCCGTAAGGGGCGCTTCCATCGACCTTTACGAGGGTGAAACGCTCGCCATCGTGGGGGAATCCGGCTGCGGCAAGAGCGTGTTCACGAAGTCCTTCATCGGTATGCTCGATAAAAACGGCTGCGTCAGCGGCGGCAGCATGCAGTTTGAGGGGCGCGACCTCACGGAGCTTAAAACCGAAAAGGAATGGCTCAAAATACGCGGCAAAAAAATCGCCATGGTGTTTCAGGACCCCATGACCGCGCTCAACCCCGTAAAAACGGTGGGCGAGCAGATCAGGGAGGTGCTCACGTGGCATTTCGGCACGGAAAAGGAGGCCGCCAAGGCGGAGGCGATCAAGCTCCTTGAAATGGTGGGCATCCACGACGCCGAAATGCGCTACAAGCAGTACCCGCACGAGTTTTCGGGCGGCATGCGCCAGCGCGTGGTCATCGCCACGGCCGTGGCGTGCAGGCCCAAAATACTCATATGCGACGAGCCGACGACCGCGCTCGACGTGACCGTACAGGCGCAGATTTTGGAGCTTATCAAAAACCTCCAAAAAGAGCTTAAAATGACCGTCATCTATATCACGCACGACCTCGGCGTGGTCGCCAACGTGGCCGACAGGGTGAGCGTGATGTACGCGGGGCAGATCATCGAGCACGGTCTTACGCACGAGATTTTCAAAGACCCGCGCCACCCGTACACCAAGGCGCTTCTTCTTTCCCTGCCGCAGCTCGGCGTAAAGGGAAAGCCGCTCCATTCCATCAAGGGCTCGCCGCCCAACCTGTATAAGTCAATCGTGGGCGACGCCTTCGCGCCGCGAAACCCCGACGCGCTCAAGATCGACTATAAGCTCGAGCCGCCGTTTTTTAAGGTGAGCGACACCCACTACGCGAAAACATGGCTTTTGCACGAAAAGGCGGCGGGTTACGCGGCGGCGCTTAAGGAAAGAAACGAGGACGCGGCGGCCGGCGCGGCGGCGCAAAAAGCCCCCTCCGGCGAAGCGCTCGTAAGCGTAAAGGGCCTTACGGTCAACTTCAAGCTCAACCGCAAGGAGTTTTCCGCCGTCAAGGACGTGAGCTTCGATATTTACCGCGGTGAAACGTTCTCGCTCGTGGGCGAGTCGGGCTCGGGCAAGACCACCACAGGCAGGGCCATTATGAAGATATGCCATACCTCGGGCGGCGAGATCTTCTATAAGGGCCAAAGGATCAACGCGAAGATGTCGAAGCACGAGCTTCGGAGTTTCCGCCAGAGCGTGCAGATGATCTTCCAAGACCCCATGGCCTCGCTCAACGAGCGCGCCAAGGTGGATTACATCATCTCCGAGGGCTTGTATAACTTCCGCCTCTTCAAAAACGAGGCGGAGCGCCGCAAAAAGGTAAGCGGCGCCATGCGGAGCGTGGGGCTTATGGAGGAGGCGCTTTCGCGTTTCCCGCACGAGTTTTCGGGCGGCCAGCGTCAACGCATCGGCATCGCGCGAAGCCTCGTGGTGGAGCCGGAGTTCATCGTGGCCGACGAGCCCATTTCAGCGCTCGACGTATCCATCCGCGCGCAGGTCATCAACCTTTTGAACGAGCTCAAGCGCGAGCGGGATTTGACGTACCTTTTCATCGCGCACGATCTGAGCGTGGTGCGCTTTTTGTCCGACCGCATCGCGGTGATGTACAAGGGACGGATCGTTGAGCTCGCGCCGAGCGAGGAGCTTTTTTCGCACCCGCTGCACCCGTATACGAACGCGCTTTTAAAGGCCGCGCCCATGCCCGATCCGGATGTGGAGCGCGATAAGAAGGTCGTGGTGTACGACCCCGCGCAGCACGATTACAGCGTGGACGAGCCAAGCTTTTCGGAAATATCCCCGGGCCACTTCGTGTGGGCAAACAAAGCGGAGGCTTTGCGGTACCGCGAGAGCCTGAACAAATAAAAAACCCAAACGAGTGATCCGCGGGTCACTCGTTTGATCATCGGAGGAACTATGGCAGGTAAACTATTTATCGTGGGCGGCGGCATGGACGCGCATTACGAGCGCATTTTTTCCGCGTTTGTGGAGGCGGCGGGAGGCGTTAAGGCAAAGATCGCCATGGTCGTTGCGGCCTCGGGCGACGAGCCGGACGATACCTTCCGCAAGTATGAAAAAGACCTTTTGCGCTTGGGCGCGCGTGAGGTGATCCTCCTGCCGCTTTACGGCAAGGAATTCGTGGACGAGCGCGGCTACAACGCCTTCACGGGCGACGAGCCCTCGCTTTTCCCGCTGCTTTCGGGCGTCACGGGCGTGTGGTTCACGGGCGGAGATCAATATTATGTGGCGGGCTGCTTTTTACGGCCCGACGGAAGCTTTACGCGCACGCTGGAGCTGGTCCATGAGATTTATCAAAACGGCGGCGCCGTGGGCGGCACGAGCGCGGGCGCGGCCATCATGAGCCGAACGATGATCGGTTTTGGCAACGACCGCGGCGTGATCGGACGCGATACCGTATTCGGCTACGAAAACTACGACGCGCTCGCCGACGAGGACGACGACCCCGCCGAGCCGCTGCTTCTCACAAAGGGGCTCGGGTTTTTCCCGCACGGCGTGGTGGATCAGCATTTCAACAGGCGGCCGCGCATGCTGCGCCTCATCGAGGCGTGCTTGACGAACCCCGAGGGAGCCCGCGTGGGCTTCGGCATCTCGGAGGATACCGCGCTCGTTTTCGACAACGGCAAAATAAGCGTGCTCGGCGCGGCGGGCGTTTATATTGTAGATTGCCGGAACGCGCAGAGGAAGGCCAAGGCGAACTATAATAACGTAAAGCTCCACGCGCTGCACGAAGGGGATTGCTGCGACGCAAAGCTCGGCAGCGTTTCTCTCGTTTCCGATACGCGCGCGGAGGAAGCGCGTTACCGCGCGGCGGATTGGGTGAACGGACTTATGCCGGGTTCTCCCGCGTTTTCGGAGCTTCTTGCGGACAGGCTTTTGTTCGTGCGCGAAAAGGATTTGCCGCCCGACGCGCAAAAAAACAAGCCCTGCTGCAAGGGGCTTGTCGCGCACGAATATAAGGGCGTTACCTACGCCGTAAAGCTTACCTATTGCATCGGTGAAAACGCAAAGGCGTACCGGGCCGCGGGCGGCTTGTCGTTTACGGGCGTGGAGCTCGACGCTCAAACGGTGAAAACGGAGTTATAACGGCAGCATCGACAACGCCAGCATCACCGTACCGCAGATCAAAAACGACAGCGCGTCGCAGCGTGCCTTGATCTTGCCGCCCGCGCCATCCGCCCCGCCGTCGTCGTCGTAAGCGTGGCGCTCGCGGAAGAAGCGCAAATGGGAGGGGCTTTCCTTTTCTCTGCGGTACGCATAGGGTACGGCGGGCGTTTTATCCCGCCTTAAGAAAGCGAAAACATCCCTGCCGCGGCCCTTCAGGTACGCGAGCCACGCCGCCAGCAGGTACGCCGCACCCAAAAAACCGGCCATGAAAAGCGCGTAAACGGCGCCTCCGTCCGAAAAAAGCCAAACGGCAAGGCAGAGGAGAACCGAGATCGTTAGGTGCAAAAGCGTTTTTTTGAGCGTGCAAAGCGCCATGGCGGCTCCTTAGAGGGAAATACTCCTTTTATTTTAGCACGGAACCGAACGCATCACAACGGAGGGGAAATTCATGGTAAAGCACATTGGGGAAACGGGCGTGGAGAGCGCGCTCGAGGTAGTGGAATACGGCGCGGGCAAGCCTGTGATCGCCGTGACGGCCGGCGTCCACGGCGACGAGGTGACGGGCGTTTACACCGCGCGCCGCCTTATAGGAGAGCTTGAAAAGCAGCCGCCCATAAAAGGCACGGTGCGCGTTTTGCCTGTGGTGAACCCCACGGCCATGCGCTGCCTCGCGCGCCGCTCGCCGTTTGACGGGGCGGATATGAACCGCATTTTCCCGGGAAATACCTCGGGCAGCCTCAGCGAGCGCGTCGCGGCGGCAGTTTGGACGCAAACGGAGGGCGCGGACGCGATCATCGATCTGCATTGCTGCTCGCAGCACCTTTTGCCCTATATCCTCGCGGTGCATGAGGAATTCGACTTCGCGCGCGAGCACGCGCGCCGCATCACCATGCCCGTCGTCATACGCTCGGAGGGCACGCCCGGCCAACTCTTCACCGAGGCGTGCAGGAGGCGGGGCCAAGCCGCCTGCATCATAGAGCTTCCGTCCGCCGCGAGCGAGGGCGGCGTCAACAAGCCCGCCTCCGACCTGTGCTTTAACGCCCTTTTGGATTTTTTGCGCTCCCACGGCATGCTCGAAGGGGAGGTCAAGGGCCGTGAGCCGTCGTTTTACGGCGGGCTTACGGATGTGAACGCGCCCCGCGCAGGGCTTTGGACGCCCGTAAGGGAGGCCGGCGCATTCGTTTCGGCGGGGGATGTGCTGGGCACGCTCGACGATGAACCCGTGCCCGCGCCCGAAGAAGCGCTTTTGATGGCCGTTAGGCCCCTATGCTACGTTTTTGAAGGGCGGCTCGAGGTTGCCACCTACGCGGTCCGGGCCTATTGCGAATAATCGCGGGCCGACGGGCGGTCGTTCCGCGCCTCTTCCCCATACGCTCCCTTCTGTGGTAAAATGGCCGTATGGAGCTGCGACAAATCGTGAAAAAACTGTTTGAAAAGCGCGCGGTCGTAACGGCCGCGCTTCTTTTGGGCGCGCAGGTTTTGGTTTATATCGCCGCGAAGCCCGTTGTGGCGCTGCTGCCGAAGGTGGACTTTAACCTCCCCATCGACGCGCGCATCCCGTATATGCCGGCCTTCTTCGTGCCGTACCTCCTCTGCTTCGCGTATTGGGCATGCATGTATCTTTACATCGCGGGCCTAGGCGCGCGGAGAAGAAGCGAGCTTACGGCAGCCGCGCTGTGCTCGAGCGCGGTCATCGGCGCGCTCTTTTTGCTGTTCCCCACGGAGATCGAGCGCCCGGCGGAACCGGGCGGCGGTTTTTTCGGCGCGCTCGCGGCGCTCGCGTACGGCGCGGATACGCCCTACAACCTGTTCCCCTCGTTCCACTGCTTCGCGAGCTGGCTGTGCTTCATCGGCGTGCGCGGCGCGAAGGAGGTTAAGCCTTGGCTCAAAATCGCCGCGTTTCTCGCGGCTATCCTCACGTTCGCTTCCACCATGCTCGTCAAGCAGCATTATTTTGTGGATTTCATTCCCTCCGTGTTCATTGCGGAGCTTTTCTGGCTTCTCGCGCGAAAAACGCGGCTGTATCTTCCCTTCGAGCGTTTTCTGGAGCGCATTTTTTCATTGCTGGGGTGTTGAATAGATATGAAAGTGAACCGCGTATGCCAAAGCTGCGGGGCTGTGACCCCGCTCGATACGGCGTCCTTTCGGTGCGCCTGCGGCGGATTGTACCGCCTTTCCTACCCGAAGGGCCGCATCGACTTCGCCGCGACCGCCGTTTCGCGCGACCGTTCCCTTTACAAATACGCCGCGGCGCTTCCGTTTGACGCGCGGAAAAAGCCGTGGTCGCAGGCCGCCATGGGCGAGGGCGGCACGCCGCTCCTCGAGCTTCATAAATCGGTGTATTGCAAGGCGGATTACCTCATGCCGACGCTCTCCTTCAAGGATCGCGGCGCCTCCGTGCTCATGACCGCGGCGCGGGAGCTGGGCGTTAAGGAGGCCGTGGCCGACAGCAGCGGCAACGCGGGCACCGCCATCGCCGCCTACGGCGCGCGCGCGGGGATCGCCTGCCATATCTTCGCGAGCGCAGCCACATCGAAGAAAAAGCTTGAACAGATAGAAGCGCACGGCGCGCTGCTCCATTTGACCGAGGGAAGCCGCGAGGACGTTGCCCGCGCGGCGATCGCCTATGTGCGCGCGCACGGCCTTTTTTACGCGAGCCATATTTTCAACCCGCTTTTTTACGAGGGAACCAAAACCTATGCCTATGAGGTGTTCGAGCAGCTTTCCTTCCGGATGCCGGACATATTTTTGCTGCCCGCCGGAAACGGCACGCTGGTGCTCGGGGTCTACCTCGCGCTCACGGAGCTGAAAAGCTGGGGTTACATCTGCGAATTGCCGCGCATCTTCGCGGTGCAGGCGGAGGGCTGCGCGCCCATCGCGCGCGCGTTCGAGCGCGGCGAGGCCGAGGTGCGCGAGGTGGAAAATACGGGGACGGCGGCGGAGGGGATCGCCATCGCCGCGCCCGCGCGGGGTGCGGAAATCTTAAAGGCCGTGCGCGAAACGAAGGGGAGCGTGCTCGCCGTGACCGATGCGGAAATACTTCATGCCCGCGCGGCGCTCGGCTTAAGGGGGCTTTATGTGGAAACGACCTCGGCCGCGAGCTACGCGGCGTACCTGCGCATGGAAAAAGACGGCGGTGCGGAGGGGCGGCTTATCGTGCTGCCGCTGTGCGGTGCGGGGCTGAAGGGCTGAGCGCCGCGGCGCAGCGTTCGGCCGAAGCGACGTTTCATAGGCGCGGTGGTGGACAGACGACAGTTTTAATCAAAAAACTTTATAGATGGGTGTCGAAATCGCGCGATTTTCGTGCGTTTTCAGAAACAAGCATTGCATGTATTACGCATTTGTGTAATAATAGACCTTACCTTAGGGGGAGGGGAGGACTCGCGGTGCCACAAAGGCGTGATCCTGCTAATGTCCTCAGAGCCATAGGCATGCACCCCAAGTATAAGGGGTATGCCTATATACACCATACCCTGCTGCTGACGCAGCAACGCCAGGAGTATGTGTATCATCTGTCGACACAGCTGTATCCCAGGGTTGCTCAGCGCTTTGCAGTGACCCAGGCCTCCGTGGAACGAAACATCCGCTTCGCCATCAAGCGCACATGGGAAAGCGGAAACAAGGCGGAATTAAGGCGTCTGTTTTGCGTTTATGACGTCAAGTGGAGTCCCACGAATTCCGAGTTTATTTCGGTCCTTACGGAGGTCATCGCCAACGACCGCATGAACGACAGCATCCAGCTTGCGATGCTCATCTGAAGACGCCAATCTATTTGCTATTTTGCAGGAATGCCTGCCGACGGTTCGTGCGCTGACCGCGGCAGGTTTTTTATTGCCGCTGTTTTTGAAATTCCGAAAAACTTAATACCGGCCGCTTGACAAAAGGGAAAGCTGGCATTATAGTTAATTACGCAAGTAACTAACTAGGTGACAAGCGAGGTGAACGGGTTGAACGGATGGACGGCGGAACGGCCGATTTTTATCCAGGTCGCGGAAACGCTGGAGGATGCCATTTTGGCGGGCGCTTTGCGGGAGGAAGAGCAGGCGCCCTCCACCACGGAAATTTCCGTGCGGTATGCCATCAATCCCGCGACGGCGCTCAAGGGCGTCAACCTGCTGGTTGAGCAGGGAATTTTGTATAAAAAGAGGGGCTTGGGCATGTTCGTCGCCCCGGGCGCGGCGGAAAAGATCGCGCGCAACAGGAAGGAAAGGTTTATGGAGGAATTCGTTTTGAAGCTTGTGAGCGAAGCGAAAAAACTCGGCATCTCGAGGGAAGATATCCTTGAGATGGTCCGGAGAGGATACGAGCATGAACGGAATTGAAGTAAACGGCCTTCAAAAAAGCTACGGCGCGACGCGGGCGCTTCGCGGTGTGAGCTTTACGGTGGAGCCGGGTAAAATCTACGGCCTTTTAGGGCGTAACGGCGCGGGAAAGACTACGCTCCTCAACATCATCTCGGGCAGGCTTTTCCAGGGAGGCGGCGAGGTGCGGGTAGACGGGCTCGATCCCTTCAAGAGCGACGAAGCGCTCACAAGCGTCCACATGATGGGGGAAAAGAACCTTTTTCCGAGCGGGATGCGCGTCAAAAGCGCTATCCGCTGGGCGGGCGAATTCCTGCCGGGGTTCGACAGGAGCCGCGCCTACGCGCTCGCGGGGAAATTTTCCCTGCCGCTCCGTGCCAAGATCAAAGCGCTTTCCACGGGCTACGGCTCCATTTTCAAAATCGTGCTGGCGCTTTCCTCCAACGCGAGGTATCTCTTGCTCGACGAGCCGGTGCTGGGCCTGGACGCGAACCACCGCGACTTATTCTATAGGCTGCTTCTCGAGGATTTTGCCGAGAAGGGCCGCGGCGTGGTCATATCCACGCATATTATCGAAGAGGTGCAGCACCTTGTGGAGCAGGTTATCATTTTGCATGAAGGCGAAATCTTAAGGAACGCCGGCACGGAAACGCTCATGCGCTTAAGCTACTCTGTCACGGGCGCGGCAAGCGCCGTGGACGCCTTTGCGCAGGGAAAGGAGCTCCTCGGGAGCGACGCGCTCGGCGGCATGAAAACCGCGTACCTTATGGGCGAACCGCCCCAAAGCATGCCCGAGCGCCTCGAGCTTGGAAAACCCGACCTCAA
>JAJFTZ010000086.1 GCA_021372675.1 Eubacteriales bacterium | reverse complement strand
GCCATTTATGCAACGCATCACCGCCCGTAATCTTCCGCATGGAACGGCAACGGATCGTAAAGAAAGCAAAACGGGCGCCCTTTTGGGCGCGCGCGGCTTTGGCATTCGCTGGCAAAACAGATATTTTGGTCGTCTTCGGCGGCAAGCTAAAATTGATACGGCCGTTTAGAGAACAATATCAAACGTGAACGGGAATGCTTCCGCGGTGCTGTTGCAAAAATCAACCCGGTATCCCGTGCCATCCTTATAGATAAAACCATGCTGCGGTTCGATCTTTACATAGCACATGTCCCCATCCCCCTCATCGTTGTGTTTGAAGTACCACGGCGCAAAAACCCGTATGAGCTTTTCGCGAACAGCGGAATTTTCAGGACGCGAGGGATGCCCAATATTGCGGGCCACGCCGTCGAACCGATACGACTGGCTGCAAAGCGCCACTTTTTCGTTACCCTCCAGCTCTTTTACTTTCGCGGAGTTTGCATAGGTAACCATGTAAAAAGCGCCGTCCTCGTAATAAACGTCGATCATTCTTACAGACGGTTTATTGTCGCTTGCCGTCGCCAATGCAAAAACACAATCCTTTGAAAACAGCTCGGTTATAACCGCCATTGCGGTTTCAAAGTGACACATCTCCATTCTCCTTCCACAAATCCCCAAGCATTTCACACAAAATATCCTAACCCCCGGTGGACGGCAGTCAGCATTTCCAGTCGATTTTTGCCGGGTTCGGTTCGTTCTCTACGGCAACGGCGCGCAGGGCGGCTTCCATGCGTCCGCACTCTTCGGCGGCGCGTTGCTCGATCCGCGCCCATGGCGCGTCCGTTCCGAGCGAGTGATACGCAACCGCGACCGCTCCGTAAAAGGCGAGGCCGATGCAATGCCGCGCCGAATGGATGGTCGAGGAAGACTGCCCGATCGCCCTCGCGGCGGCTTGCGCGACAGGGTTTCCGTCCGCTTCGCGGGCGGCCGCGTGGCACGCGAGAATTTCCGTTTTCGTCTGCGGCAGTTTGATTGCGCCCGCAAGCCACGCCCGGGCGGCGCGCAGCGCGTTTTTGGGGCGCGGGTCGTCCGGATAATGCTTGCTCCACAACGGCAGCGCCGCCGACTCGGCATAATCCACAGCCCAATGCGCCAGCGTCGCCTTGCTTTGAGTTTCGATTAAACGCATAAGCGACCGGATATACGGCGCCTCCCAATCGCTTAACATCTTCTTCCGCATGTTTCTCCTCCGTCAGCGGTGGCGATATGTTTCATAGCACCATTTCGCGATCTCCTCGATCAGCTTCAACGGCAGCGGCTCACCGTACGGAAACCGTACCGCGCCTTTGCTTGTGGCATATTCCTTCAAACGATCGCGGAAATTCTCTATTGCCTCGGCGCCGGGATACAACCCGATGTGCTTTTGGAACGCCGCGAAATGAACGATGTTGCGCTTGCTCCAGTAAGTCGGCATGCCCCATGAAATACGCTCCTGCGCGTCCGGCAGCGCGTCATGGATCGTGCGGCGCACTTGGTTCAAAAGCGGCCGCACAGGCTCGGGCTGCGCGGCAATATATGCGTCGATCGTTTTAAGCGGTTCGCCGCAGTCATGTTCTTGGGCGGCGCTTACAAACTCCCGTCCGCACTTCGGGCATTCCCACATTATTTTTCACGCTCCTTCAAGGCAACCCTTACGCTGCCGCCCGGCTGTTTTCCGATCTTTGCGCGGATATCTCCGCGCAGGCCGACGATATGGCACGGCGTACCCATCTTTACAGCCTGCCCGTCATACGGCTCGCCGTCAAACGCAGCGTGGACAAGAACGCGGCCCTTGCCGAACTCCGCCTTCACGTCAAGGGGGATTTCAGCATACGCGGCGTCCATATCGGAGTTTTTGCGTATCGCCGCTTTAAAGTTCAGACTATATCCCGGAAACCACCGGTAACCAATACTCATGTCGATTTCCCGCATCGTCTGCCTCAACGATGGGATTCCGCATAAATGTTGAATCAGCACAATCTTAGAAGCACCACCGGGTCCACGCCCGGTCAGCCATTATCTTTGCAGTATAGTTCCTGCGCCAGGTCGTAGATGTGTGTAAAATCAATGGCGCTGTCTATTTTCCTGAGCAGGTGCTCTCCCGGTACTCTGTCTTTCAGAAAGATGATTCCCACCGGCTCTCCGGCCCCAATCTTTTTCTCCGGCATCCTATCACCCTTCTATCTGATGAAATCGAAGATAGGCATCCTCAGATTCATAAACGCTAAAAGACACGGTATTCCCCTCCGAAAAACGCTCAGGCTTCATGAGGTTTCCTGTCGCCATGCGGAAATACCCGCCTGTGAGCGTCCCTTGCCACAGAATATACGTATCCTGTGGCAGTTCTACACTAGAACAGGCCCTATAAATCTCCTCCGCGTCCTCGAAGCCTCCATAAAGCCGTGTAACCAACACAAGCGTCTCTTGCCAGTCCTCCCAACAGGCGGCCTTCTCTTCCTGCCACCACTGTTTATTCTGCGGCTCACGGAAATAGATTTTCAGTACGCGGCCAAGCTCCTCAGAATCGTAGCTGGTGATAAAAACGCCATTGTAACCAACCCTGTTTTCAGGCCGGTGTAATGCATAACTGATGCTTGTATCCTTTCCGTCCGTGTGCTCGTCCGCCTGTTCGATGCTCCAAGACAGTCCGGTTTCCTCCAGCGCCGCGGCAAGAGCCGCCTCCGGCAAGGGAAATTCGGGCTGCGGAAGCGGCTCCTTCTTTTGACATCCGCCGAAAAGCGCCGCAGCCGCAAGGAGTGCACAAATCAATCGTTTCACACAATGATCGCGCCAGTGCATTCTAGTCATTGATGATATGATGATATCCAGCTGGGACAGCATACCAAAAACCCTTGTCTTCATGGCGATCATAACCGTCTTCAACCCTTTCATAGGTTTTTGGATTCATATCGAACTTCTCCTAGGCGATCGGAACCCGCGCCTTATCGGCTGTTTTAACGATTAAGGTCTACCGGTTTCCAATTGCCGTCGATATACCTGACCATCCGGTAGGCGAACGCCTTAAATCCACACTTGGGCCAGAAGGTGGAGGAAGCGAGGTTGGCGATCCTCCAATCCGTTATCATATAACGAACCCCCCGTTCTTTCATGAGAGCGCAGCCCTCATTCATCAGCTTCTTTCCGATACCGGCCCCCATCCCGCCCGGATATGTGCCCGCGACACAAAGATCCATGCCGCCGTCGGGAGACATCGGACCGGCCGCGGCAGCCTCATAGATTTGAAAGCCCAGCTCCCTCCCGTCCTTTTCCGCAAGGAGAACCGTCATGCCGCCATCCTCTACGGCATTTTCGTATCCGGCTTTTATCTCCGCCGCGATTTCGGGAAGCGCAAGCTCAAACGTGGGCGCCGAATTCTGGTAGGATTGGATGATGCCGGACAGCCGCCCCATTTTTTCGCGATCCGCTTTACCGGCAATGCGGACCTCCACATCGGGTACCCGCGCGAAGGGACGGTATTCCCCTATATCCATAACCCCATGCGCCTGCTGGATAAAAAAGCTCAGGCGCTGAAATGCCTCAAAATACGCCTGATTCCCGAGCGGTACAACCGCATAGTGCATAAAACAGCCCTGCTTGAGCCATGCGGTTGAAACCTCTGCGTAGAGAGCCCTGATAAGTTCGGGCGATTGCTCCGCCCCGACCGCCATTCCCTCATAGGGCACCCATGCATGCCTGCCCCTCAAGGGATCAGCCTTGATCATCCCCAGGATATAGCCGGCCAACCCGCCTTCGGCAAATGCGCCCGCCCCGATGACGATATTGTTTGCAATTAGCTTTCCAAGCGCATCCATGCCGTGTTTTATGTTAAGACTGCAACTTCGAAGAAATGGGAATATGCCGCTCTCAAGGCCTTGCCTTGCGACCAGCAAATCCGCCATGGCGGGGATATCGGCTTCGGTAATCGCCCTGAATTCGAATCGCATCATTTCCATTTCTCCATACGGGGCGTTGGGGCAAAAGCACAAAGCGGACAGGAATGCTCCGCGGTTTAAACTGTTCGGCAAATCCCTGTATGGCAATTATCATAACACAAAAAAAGCGCATGATCAAAAAGCGGGCGCAGAGCAAACCGCATTCCGATGCAGCGATCCGCGGCTGCTTTTTTCCCGCTTCCGCTACGTCGCTTATTATTACGAAAAGCCGATCCTCACCCCGCGACGGATATGTCCCGGCGGGCCCTGGCGGGCAATAAGGCATAAATTGCGGAAGAAGACCTGCTATGAAACCGTTATCCTGCGCCATACAACAAAATGGCCGCTGACCCCTACACGAAGGTATCGTCACCCTTATGAACAGCATAGGGGTGGAAGCGGCGCTGTTCAAGCACCAACTTCACCGCCACTGCCAAAATAACGATTTGCGCCTTGGGTTGGCGCTGTCGCGCCGCATCGGGCAGAAGAAGCGCAACGTAGGCTACCGCGCGGAAGCGCAGACGAATCCGGCGCGGGAACCGACAGACCGGACCGCGGATAATACAACGATCTCCCGATGATTGAACCCCGCGCAAAACGGCGCCCTTTAAGACAAAAACAGAAGGGCGGCGTTTGCGTACTGCCGCGGCCGGTCAAGCCAAACGAAGCTTGCCGCCGTCGTCGTTTGTTTTTCGCATCTCTTATTTTCAATCGCCGTGGACATACTATGTTTTAGATCATGAAAAAGGAGCGACCTTATGCAACCGCAACCGCACAACACGTTCCCTTCCCAGCACCAAACCCGCCAGCCCGGCAGGGAGGCGGAAATGAACCCACTGCCGCAATACGACAACCCGGCCTACAAAGCCTCGGGTAAGCTGCGCGGGAAAAAAGCTTTGATCACAGGCGGCGACAGCGGGATCGGCCGTGCCGTTGCCGTAGCGTATGCCAAGGAAGGGGCCGATGTGGCGATCGTCCATCTTCGTGAAAACAGCGACGCGCAGGAGACCGTTCAAGCCGTTGAAAAGCTCGGCGTAAAATGCGTTGCAATCCAAGCCGACCTTCGTACGGAAGAAAACGCGGCGCGGGCGGTGGGGCAGGCCGCTATGCAGCTTGGCGGGCTTACCGTATTGATCAATAACGCCGGGGTGCAGTATCCGCAAAACAGCATACTGGATATTACAAGGGAGCAGCTCTTAACCACGTTTGAAAGCAACTTCTTTTCCTGCTTCCATGTGACGAAAGCGGCGCTGCCGCACATGTCCGACGGCTGCTCCATAATCAACACCGCGTCGATCACAGCCTTCGAAGGAAAGCCTACTTTGATCGATTATTCCGCAACGAAGGGAGCCATCGTCTCCTTTACGCGCTCCATGGCGCTTTCTCTGGTGGAAATGGGGATCCGCGTCAATGCCGTCGCGCCCGGCCCCGTTTGGACGCCGTTGATCGTATCCAGCTTTTCCCCGGAAGAAGTGCAGACCTTCGGTTCCACCAGCCCCATGCAAAGGGCGGCGCAGCCGTATGAACTGGCTCCCATGTATGTCTTTTTGGGCTGTGACGATTCCTCCAATATATCCGGCCAGGTTTTTCATGTGAATGGCGGCACGATCATCAATTAACCGGAAACAAACGGCTTCTAGTCATCGGCAGCGCCATGCGCGCCCCTTGGGGCGCGCATGGCGCTGGGGCGAATAGGATGGGATACGGATTTTGGCCTTGCGGCAGGCTGTGCGGCGCCCCCCGCCGCAAGGCCGTTCAACATTTCGCGCATTGCATCCGGCCTAAAATCCGGCCGCTAAAACCGCTCCGCCGGGGCACTTTTGATCGTTGTGCGACACGCGGCTTTGAATCCCTTCATCTTTCAGACCAAAGCGGAAGGCCCCCGTTTAGGGTGCCTTCCGTTTTAGAGAAATCGTGGAAAAAAGTTTTTTTGAGCAGGTTCTCTCAAAAATCTGAACAACAAACCAGAATTTGCTTGCGGCCTGTGCGCTCAACCCTTGCGGCGCAAATCAGCGATGCTGCCTGTTGTTATGATAATAACGGCACCCGGCTTTTATGTCAGGTTTCAAAATAAGATTTCTAAACCAAAAGTTACCCCTATTTATATCATTTCCGAAAAACCGAAGTTTTTGTTGCAGCGCGTTTTGCTTTAAAACAATATCCATGCCCAGCGCTTCCGGAATATCCGTTTCTATCGTTGCTCCCGTTTTGCTATAAATTTTTGAATGTCCATTCAGCCTAAATCCGGCATTCATCATCATTTCCCCTGTTTTGCCAAGCATGAAATCCATTTTGCCTATACTGTTGACATAGATCACAGGCACGCCAAAAGCATCCATATAGGCCTTGCAGAAGAAATCGTTCGTTTTTATCTCGTTTTCTGATTTTTCAGGGTCAGACGGAGAACCGTGCGGGAACAATATTAATGAAACCGCCTGATCTTTTATGTTGTTGTAAAAGTGTTTTCTCCTCGCGTCATAGCAAATCCCGACCGCAACCTTCCCGAAGGGGGCGGAGATAATATGATCGAAATCTCCTCTTTTGAAAAGATAGGATTCTCCCTCGCTTTTTCTTACAATTCCGTAAACCTTGTCTTTGTCCGCCAACAAATAGGAATTATAAAAATCTGTATCTTGCTTTTCCAAGTACCCGACAGCTATAAAAGTATTATATTTCCCTGCCGTTTCCATCGCCCATGAGGAGGTATCAAGGCTGTCAGCATCGGCATATTGCCAAATCTCGGAGCTTCCCATATAGCTGCACATAGCAAGCTCCGGCAAAACGATCAAGTCGGGTCGCGTCAATTTGGCAATGAGAGCTTCCATATACCTTTTGCGGTTTCCGATGCCCTTTATTTCATTGTTCAATTCCAGGGAAAAGATTCTCATACCGCTCCCCCCTCTAAAAGGCTTTTCCGCACTCGGCCGGCGTATTGTTATAAATAATTCGCAATTCGGCGCAATCCGGAAAGTTCTTGTTTATCCGCATGAATTATGTTAAGGCCCGCATTTATAGTACCAGATTTTTATACATATAGTAAGACATGCTTTCCTCTTTGCGGAAGGCATGTCTTTCCGGTGCGAATGGGGGGATTCTGATTTTGGCCATCGGCATCGCCTTAATTATGCCAAGGCCGGGGGCGCCCCACTATGGGGTGCCCCCGGCCTTGTTTAACGTTGACAAAATAGATGCAGCGCATTCTGAACGATTAGGAGACGAAGGCCCCGTTTATGCGGAATCTTGATGCTTGCTGAATTGGGCACGGGGTTCAGAAGCCGTAAGTTCTATGCTTTGAAATGGGATTTGCGTAGTTTCTTATTTTTGTTGTCTAGAATGATGCTCATCCCCTGCATCGACGAAAGCCGCCTCAAAAAGGCTGTAAGAGATATAAAGAAGGTCGGAATCCGAAATGTCCAGATTCCCTGGTTCGAATTTCGACCTTCGTTTAATGTTCTATCAGTCTTCTCGTTTTCTGATTGACCACGATGTGTAATCAAAACACCTCATTACTACATAAAACAACAAATATAACTGCATCTTTTCTCTCTTTAATGGTATGATTACGTTACACAGGTTATTATGAAAGCAGGAAGTGAAAGCAACCGGAGAGGGGCGGAAACATGCAAAGCGACAGATGGATTTCCTTACGGGAGGTATGCGAATATCTAGGCGTTAAGCGTCATACCGTGATGCGCTTAATTGGAGAGCGCCAAATGCCCGCGTCAAGAGTCGGCAAGCTATGGCGTTTTAAGATTGCCGATATCGACCAGTGGGTCAGGAGCGAGGGCGCCGCTGACGAGCGGGAGGTGTCGCCTTGAGAACAACCATTGGAAAGAGCCGCGTTCTGTCTATTGCCGCGTTTTCTCTTTTATTTGCCTATCTGTTGTCCTTCCTGTTTGAGGGACGGGTGATGTACGGCCTTATGGCCCATTTCGGCGCGAACGCTCCGCTGGTCGTCACGCTGGCGATGGTTTCTCACCTTGCAGGACTGTTCTCCTGCGGATATTTCGTAAAGTCACCGGGCGCTGTCAGAAAAGCGCTGCTCGCTTATGTGTCGCTGTGCGCGTTGGGAAGCGTGCCGTTCTTCTTCCCGCCCGGCCCGCTCTGGCTCGTTTCGGGCATCGTCTGCGGCTTCGTGGCAGGCTGCGCCGTGGCGGCCTGGGGCTACTTTTTCAAAACCCTGTCCACAAAGGCCGAGCGCCTTAGAACATGCGCGGACTGTCTGGCGGGCACCTATATACTGCTTTCAGTCGTCAACTTGACTTCCAGCCGCGTTTCCCCTTTTATCGGCCTGTCACTCTCTATGCTTTGTCTGCTCGGAGGCGCGCTGTGCGCGTGGCGTCTGCCCTTGCAGCCAAATGAACAATGGACCTCGAAGACCCGAACAAAACTTACCGGTGATCTTAAAAAACCACTTTTTGCGCTGTGCGGGTTTATCTTAATCCTCACCATCAACTCCGGGCTGATGTATCAGGCGGTCGATCCAGCCTTTGCACAGCTTTCCTGGCTAACAAGCTGGTATACTGAACTACCCTATATTGCCGCTCTGCTGATTGTGCGCCGTCTTTCGCTACGCACGGGACGCACGCCACGTTCCACGCTCCTGTACGCCGGCCTGGGGTTGCTCGTGCTGTCCTTCCTGGCGTTTATGCTGACCAGCCGTTCCGTATCCGCGTACTTGATCGTTGGCACGCTTATGGTTTTTGCGTTTGGTATCTTCGACCTTTTCTGGTGGAGCATCCTCGGCGAAATGCTGGACTTTACGGATAATCCCGTAAAGCTCTTCGGCGCCGGTCTGTCGGCGAATGTCCTCGGCGTGCTGCTCGGCAGGTTCATGGGCGAAGGTTTTGCCGCAATGAAGCTGTCCTCCGCCAATATCACGGTGACGGCGCTGGTGGTCATCTGCGTCGCTCTGGCAATTTTGCCGCCGCTGAACCGACAGCTTGTGCTGCTTCTAAAAAGCCACGCCTACCTGACGGCTTATTCGGAACTGCCGGACAAAGGGAGGCAAAAAGCCATTACAGCCATCCAGCCCCTCGATCCGCTGACCGAGCGTGAAAGCGAAGTCCTGGGGCTTATACTCGAAGGCAAGAGCAACAAAGTTATTGCCGCGGAGAGCTTCGTCACCGAGAATACCATCAAGACGCATGTCAAGAGCATTTTCTCCAAATACGGCGTGGCCTCCCGCGCCGAACTGATCAGCCTGCTGCTTCGCAATCAAATACGATATACCTGACGCCTTTTCGGCCTCCCTTTCTCGGACGGGAGGCTTTTTTGCGCCTCATACTCAATTTCATCCCTTTGAGTGAGGACAAAAAGCAACCGTTTCGATAGGCTGTATTTGGGGAGGAGAGATAAAACATGGTTTGTGGAAACTGCAAAACAGCTATGCCGGAAGGAAGCGGCCCCTGCAGCGTCTGTGGGGCGCAGACGAACGCTTCGACCTGTGCGGGTAACGGACATATCGGCTACTCCGACCGCATCCACGATCCGGCTTTTACCGGATACATCAGTAAAACCAACCGTTGGTCGGCTATTTTTTCCATGATTTTGGCCGTTGCCGCAGTTATCGGGTTTTATATTTACGGCGAAATAAGCTCTGAAATGGAAAACCCGCAGGCGCTGTATATCGGATTTGGTATCGGAGGATTATTTTTGATCATCGCTCTGTTTCAGATTCTCGGCAGGAAAAGAAGCAAAACCTGGGACGGCGTGGTGGTGGATAAAACAATCAAGAAAAAAAGCCGCCACCAGAGCACCGGCAATGACGACTATACTATCAAGTATTACACCGAATACGCGGTCGTCATCCGGGAGGACGCAACGGGAAAAAAGCACAGGATGATTGCCGAGGACGACTTAACGGTTTTCAACTACTTCCAGGTTGGCGAGCGGGTGCGGCGTCACGCCGGCCTCAATTCCTATGAGAAATATGATAAGTCGAAGGACAGCATCATCTTCTGCAACGCCTGCGGCACAATGTGCAGTATTGCCGATGACGTCTGTTTCCGGTGCAAATGCCCGCTGCTAAAATAGAGAAAAAATGTGGCGGGCTCCAAGATGAGGAGGAACTATACGTTGAAAAGGATTTTCCCCAGGCTGAACGATAAGCGTCTGTGGGCGCTGCTGCTCGCAGGGGCACTCTTATTGAGTCTCTGCGCCTGTGGGGAGCAAAAATCCGTTGTACCGGCGGCAGCCGTATCTCAAATTGCGCCGGTCGCCGTGGAACGCGAGCCGGAGCCGCGGGCCGCACAGGCGGCAGGCGAGGCCATGGCCCTTGCCCTGCGTCAGTATATTTACGCAAGGCTTGTAACGGAGACGCTCGCGTCGGCGGACGTCCAAACGATGTCGGCGGACGAAATCAAGCAAATGGCGGATGAGGTTGTGCTGGCGTGGGAGACCGCCGGACAGCTCGCGACCGGCGCGGAGGCTATCGCCGATCAAGCGGTCGCGCTGCTGGAAGATGCCACGATCAAACAGACGGCGGCTTTCGACCGGCAGCCGGCGCAAATCATCACGCTTGCCGCAAATGCCGCGCGTTTTCATGTCGCGCCTTTGGCCAATAATGTGGGGCGGAAAATCGACCCGCAGACCTGGGCTGAGAACCTGACAAAGCAGTTCGATGCCCTCAAAGGCGCGCAACGGTATAAACAGCTTGCTTCTCAGTTGGGTACCGACGCAAAAACCGCCTATGAACAGATGGCGCTGGCGCAGAAGATTATTACGGATGCGGCGGCGCTGGAGGAAGCGCGGGCGGAAGCGGATGAAGTGACGCGCTGCCTCAAACTCGTGCAGGGTTATAAAACGGTCAGCAAGGTGGGGCTGTTTGTCGCCGCAACGATTCAAACCGGCGGAGGCACGCTGACGGCTCTGCCCGGCAGCAGCTTCACGCTTGCCCAAGCAGCGGGCACCATCGTGGGCGGCACGGACTGCATCGTGGACATCGCGGATACCGGCAGCAACATTATCCTCGGCGAAGGTAATCAGGTGTCGGCAACGGCTGAGGACGTGAAGAAATATCTGGGCCCGGTCTCCTCGGTTATGGGCATTGTCAACTGGGGAGACGCCGCGGGGGGCGAAAAGCTTTCGTATGTCGGCGACGCGCTGACAGATTGGTTTTATGAGGGGAAGGTCATGGGCGTGCAGGTATTTGCCAGCAAAGACGGCGGCACGGAACTGACTGCCCAGGTGTTTGAAAATCTGGGCGAAGCGGGACTGAAAGCTTCGCTGGAGGCCGCCGGGTATCTTTTCCCGCAAACGTCAAAAACCCTTTTGGAGATCATCAACGGCTGGAAGCCGAACCCAAAAGCCGCCATCGCTCGGTTGGATGCCCTCACCGCCCAAATGGAGGCGTTTAACCCGGCAGCTCAAGCCCCGGATGTGGCGCAGCCAACACCGGCCCCTGCCGTAGACGTCAGCGGGAAATATGCGGGAACATCCACGGCGACAAGCTATGATGCGAGCGGGAATGTGATTGAAACCAAAGCGCCCGGTGAGTTCTCTTTTGTCATAAGGGCGGAGGGCGGAAAGATATTCTTCAATAGGGTCGGCTATGAGGACTCCGTCTTCGAACTCAGCTATGACAGCCAGACAGGCGTGGCAAGCTTTGAGAAAAACGGGGGCACTATGGAATTTGTGTTTGACCTGTCGGCGAGTCCTGTGACGGCGAAGGCGAC
>JAJFTZ010000065.1 GCA_021372675.1 Eubacteriales bacterium | reverse complement strand
GGAAGCGCTCCATCGCCTGCGGCGTGAGCGCGATCTCGGGCACGAGCACGATGGCGGTGCCGTTAAGCCCGATTGCGCTTTTCACCGCGTGCATATACACCTCGGTCTTGCCGCTGCCGGTTACGCCATGCAGCAAAAAAGCGCCCTCTCCGCTTTTTACGCCCTCCGCAATACCCGCGTAGGCGCTTTGCTGCGCGGCGGTGAGCCCCAGCTCCGTATCGGGCACGATGCGCTTCCCCCCGAACGGGCTTCGAAACACCACCTGCCCCTGCTCGCTCAAGTAACCCTTATCGCAAAGCGCGCGCAAGGCCGCGCTCGAGCCGGGCACGAACGCGATGATATCCGCGGCGCTCATGGGTGCGTCCACGCGGCACAAAAGCTCGAACACCTCGAACTGCTTGGGCGCTTTCGGCGTGCCGTCCTTCTTCAAAAGCGACGCGCGCGCCTCATCCTTATTCAACCCCTCCGCCACCGCGAGCGTGCGTATCCGCTTTTCCCTTACCCCGCCGCCGCGAAGCTGCGCGGGGATCATGAGCCGGAGCGCGTCTACAATTAAGCAGTGGTAGCTTTTTTTCATCCATTTCGCAAGCTCGAGCTGTTCATCTGTGAGCACGCTATACGGCTCGAGCGTTTTTATAACGTCCTTCACGCGAAGCGAGGCGTCCTCGAGCGTTTCCGCAAGCTCGAGCACGAAGCCCTCCACGCGCTTGTTGCCCGCGCCGAACGGCACGAGCACCCTTTGACCCGCAATGAGGCGCGTCCCTTCGGGCACGGAATAAGTGAACAGCTTGTCCACGTTTGTGTGTGCGATATCCACGATGACGCGCGCGTACATGGCTGTTCACCTCCTCGCATAGGCTAAGAACCAATGGCGTTCCATAGCCTTTCGTTCTTGCCATTATACCATATATAGGCCGGTATGAAACGAAAAAGGGCTGTCGCGTGAAATTTCGCGGCAGCCCTTTGCTATTTCTATATTTGTTACTCGAACAGCCGATCCAACAGCCAATCCGCGAGCGCGCGCTTTTCCATAACGCCGCTTTCTGCGGCCTCGCCGCCTCGCCTGTAGAGCGTAACGGCGTTTTGCTCCGCCCCGAAGCCTAAGTTTTCCTTGGATACGTCGTTGGCGGCGATCATGTCGAGGTTTTTTTTCTCGAGCTTCGCACGCGCGTTTTCGGCGAGGTTTTCCGTTTCCGCCGCGAAGCCCAAAATACGCTGCCCGCTTTTCTTAAGCCCCATCGCGGCGAGGATGTCGCGTGTGGGCTTGAGGGTAATATCGAGGCTTTCCCTTGAGCCTTTTTTTATCTTCTGCGCGGAAACCGTTTCGGGTGTGAAATCCGCCGGAGCGGCCGCCATGACGAGCGCGTCGCAGCAATCGAAACGGGAATCGATCGCGGAAAACATATCGCCGGAGGAAGTAACGTCCACGCGCTCCGCGCCGTTTGGCACGCTCAGGTCCGTGGGGCCGGAAACGAGCGTGACGAGCGCGCCCCGCTCCGCCGCGGCCTCGGCGATCGCATAGCCCATTTTGCCGCTCGAGCGGTTGGTGAGATAGCGCACGGGGTCGAGGCTTTCGCGCGTGGGGCCCGCGCTCACGAGGATGCGCTTGCCTTCAAGGTCGCGCTTTGGATAAAGAAGCGCCATGGTCGCCTCGACAATATCCTCCACGCTCGCGAGGTTGCCCTTGCCTACGTCGCCGCACGCGAGAAGCCCCGTGGCGGGCTCGACGAAGCGGCAGCCGCGCTCGCGGAGCGTTTTCATGTTTGCCTGCGTGGCCTCGTGGAGGTACATTTGCGTGTTCATCGCGGGGGCGATCAGGATGGGCGCGCGCGTGGCCAAAATGGTGGTGGTAAGCATATCGTCGGCGATCCCCATAGCCGCCTTGGCGAGAAAGTTCGCGCTTGCGGGCGCAACGAGAAACACATCCGCACGCTTGGCGAGCGCGATGTGCTCGATCTCCCATGGGGATTCGCGGTTGAACATATCCGTAACCACGGGGTGGTTGGAAAGAGCCTCGAGCGAGAGCGGCGTGATAAACTCCGCGCCCGACTTGGTGAGGATGCAAAATACGTCCACACCGCGCTTTTTAAGCCCGCTTGCGATGTCGCAGGCCTTGAACGCCGCGATGGAGCCGGTGACGCCCAGCACCACGGCCTTTTTACTCACTTCGCGTTTTCCTCGGGGTATTCGATGCTCAGCCTATCCCCGTAAAGCTCCTCCACCGCCACGGAAACGGGCTTGCGGTCGCCGAGCTTTTCGGGGTCGTTCATGAGCTGGCGCGCCCTTTTGGATACCACGGATACCAGCATGTAACGGCAGGGCACCTTTTCCTGCAGCGCGTTGAGGGACGGTTTGTTCATCATTATTTTTTCGAGCCTCCTTCAAGTTCCTCCACAAAATCCAACCTGCGGAACGCCTTCATATGCTCCGCCGAAATGATGTGCTCCACGGCGGTAACCGCCTTATCGAGCACATCGTTGACCACGAGATAATCGTACTTTTCCGCCTGCTTCAGCTCGTATAGCGCCTCGCTGAAGCGGCGCTCCACAGCCTCGGAATCCTCGGTGCCGCGTCCGATGAGGCGCGATTTGAGCGCGCTCATGGAGGGCGGCGCAAGGAAGATCGCGACCGCGAACGGCAGCGCTTTTTTCACCTGATTCGCGCCGTGCACGTCGATCTCCAAAATGATATCGTGCCCGGCGGAAAGCTCCTCCTCCACATAGGCGCGGGGGGTGCCGTAGTAATTGGCGCCGTACACGCTCGTATACTCCAAAAATTCGTCGTTCACGATCATGCGCTTGAACTCTTCTTCACTCTTAAAGAAGTAGCTCACGCCGTCGATCTCGTTGGCGCGCTTTACGCGCGTGGTGGCGGAGACCGAAAGCTTGAGGCTCGGGTTCCGCTCCATGAGCGCCCGGCACACAACGCCTTTTCCAACGCCCGAGGGCCCGGAAAGCACGATCAAAAGGCCTTTTTTTGATTTTTGCATAGCTCCTCCGAATACGGGCGGTAATTATTCCCCGTCGTTTGAAATCCTGCCCGCGATCGTTTCGGGCTGGAGCGCCGACAGCACCACGTGCGTGCTGTCCATGATGATGACCGCCCTCGTGCGCCGTCCGTGCGAGGCGTCGATGAGCCTGCCGCGCTCGCGCGCGTCCTGCACAATGCGCTTGGACGGAGCGCTCTCGGGCGACACGATGGATACGATCCGTGCCGTGGAAACGATGTTGCCAAAACCCACGTTCACAAGCTTTGCCGACATTTTATGTTCCTACACTTCATTCGATATTCTGAACCTGCTCGCGTATTTTCTCGATCTCGGCCTTGCCCGAAACGACGAGCCTCACGATTTCCGCGTCGTTGGCCTTGGAGCCGATGGTGTTGAACTCGCGGTTCAATTCCTGCACGATAAAATCGAGCTTGCGGCCCGCGGGCTCGCCGGAATTGAGAAGAAGCTCCGTCTGCGCAAGGTGGCTCTTGAGGCGCACAAGCTCCTCGTCGATGCTCGCCTTATCGGCGAACAAAGCAACCTCGGTGGCGAGCCGCGCGCGATCCACCTCGATGGTACCGTTTAAAAGCGCCTCGATGCGCTCCGTGAGCTTTACGCGGTATTCCTCCACTACGGTCGGCGCGCGAAGCGCGATTTTTCCGCCGATCTCCGAGAGCGTTTTCGCGCGGGCGATCAGATCGTCCGCAAGCCTTCCGCCCTCGAGCGCGCGCATCTTTTTCAATTCCTCAAGCGCCTTGCCGACGGCCGTAAGCGCAACGGCGTTCACGGCGTCGCGATCCTCCTCGGCTTCGACGATATCCGTAACGTCCTGCAAACCGAGCGCCCGGGAAAGTCCGATGTCGTCTTTCAGCTCGTATTCCTTGGCCGCTTCCCGCGCGGCGCGCAGATATTCGCCCAAGAGCGCGGCGTCGATCTCCACGCGGCGGGCGTCGCTCCTGAGGTTTCGATAGTTGACGTAAACCTCCACATGCCCGCGGGAAAGCGCGTCGGTGATCGCTTTTCTTAAGGTATCCTCCACAAAGCCGATATGGCGCGGCATGCGGAAATTCAAATCGAGATAGCGATGGTTTACGCTCTTTAGCTCCACCGTGAACTCGCGCCCATCCTCTACGGCGCTCGCGCGCCCAAAGCCCGTCATGCTGCTTACCATATGCCGCCTCCCGCAAAAAGGCCCTATGAGACCATTTTGAATCACCATATTATAGCACAGCGAGCACACAATACAAAACCCTTTTGCGCGCAAAAGCGCAAAAAAGCGGCGGAACCGCTTTTTTGAACATGCCTATGGATAAGATTCTTCGGCTTCGCCTCAGAATGACAGAAGGTCCCGTTTCCCTGTCATTCCGAACGGAACGAAGCGAAGTGAGGAATCCGCCTTTTTCTCACACCTCTCAAAACAGCTTGTACAGCTCGTCCGCCTCCGGCGCTTCGATGGGCGCGCCGCTTGAAAGCCTTGCGATATCCCCCTGCGCGCGCCCGATAACGGCCGCGTCGATCCCCTCCGCGCGGAGCTTATCTGCAAGCCCTTCCCCATCCGCTATGGCGATGAGCATACAGCCGCTCGAGATGAGGCGGAGCGGGTCGAGGGAAAACGTCTCGCAGAGCCTTTTCGTAACGGGGTGCACGGGTATTTTATCTGCGTCGATCACGACGCCTAAGCCCGCGGCAAACGCCATTTCCCACGCCGCGCCCAGAACGCCGCCCTCGGTCACGTCGTGCATGGCGCTCGCGCCCAAAGCCGCGGCGATTAGCCCCTCCTTCACCACGCTCACGCGCTCGATGAAGCCACGCGCTAACTTTAGCTCGGCCTCCGTTACGCCCTTCGCGCGGTCGGAAAACTCCGAGGCGATTATGGACGCGCCCTCAAGCCCCGCGTGCTTGGTTAAAACGAGGCTGTCGCCCGCCTTCATGCCGCCGGGGCTGATAACGCCGCGCTCGCCCGCCTTGGCGAGCACGGCGGCGCAGGTGACGATGCGCGTGACCGCGTCCGTAATTTCCGTATGCCCGCCCAAAATTTCCACGTTTTCAAGAGCGGCGGTCTCCGCGAGCTGGGTGGTAACGGCGTCCAGCTCCTCTAAGGTCGTTTCGGGCGGCGCGAGGAGCGTTATAAGAAGCCCGATCGGCTCCGCGCCCGCCGCCGCCGCGTCGTTGCAGCTTACATGCACCGTGAGGCGGCCTATGTTTTTGCCCGCGGCGGTAATGGGATCGGTCGATAGCACGGCGAGCCGCCCGCCCATATCCACGGCGGCGCAATCCACACCTACGCCGGGCGCGCACACAACTTCACCGCGCACATGCTTTAATTTGCTTAATACGATCCGCTCCAAGGTTTCGTTATCGAGCTTGCCGAGCCTCATTGCGCCTCCCCGATCATGTTGAAAAATTCGCTTTCGTCGAGCACCGTAACATTTAGCTCCAGCGCCTTACTTAGCTTGCTGCCCGCGCCGGGGCCCGCCACCACGAAATCGGTGTTTTTACTTACGCTCGAGGCGGCCTTGCCGCCCAAGCTTTCGATGAGCGCCTCGATCTCCTGCCGATCCATGCGCTCCATGGAACCGGTCACCACGAGCGTTTTCCCCGCGAGCGGGCTACTTTCGGGCGTGGTATTTTCCTCCGGCCTTGGCCTTACGCCGTGCGCAAGCAGGCGGTCGATCTGGTTTGCGATGGAGGGGTCGGAGAAAAACTCCAAAATGCTGTCGGCCACGATGGGGCCGATGTCGCGCACGCTTAGTAGCTCGTCGCGCGCCGCCGCGCGCACGGCCTCGAACGTATGAAAACTTCGCGCAAGGTCGCGGGCGGTCTTTTCCCCCACGTTGGGGATGCCGATCGCGAAAAGAAACGCGTTTAAGGCGCAGTCCTTGCTGCGGTCGATGGCGTCCTTGAGCTTTTTCGCCTTTTTCTCCTGAAAGCCCTCGAGCGCCAAAAAGTCGTTTTCCGTGAGGTCGTAAAGGTCGGGGATGCTGTTGAGGTTCAAGCGCTCCACGAAAAGATCGGCGGTCTTTTCGCTGAAGGTCTCGATATCCATGGCGTTGCGCGAGGCGTACTGCGTAAGCCGCCCCGCGATCTGCGGGCGGCACGAAAGCGAATTGGTGCAAAAGATATGCACGCCGCGCTGCTCCACATGCGCCCCGCATGCGGGGCAGGTGCGCGGCATTTCTATTTCGTGCTCGGGCACGTCACCCTCCACCGCGCCTAAAATCTCGGGGATCACGTCGTTGCTGCGCCTTAAAAATACCGTGGAGCCTAAGCCCACGCGCTTTCTTTTGATATCGTCGTAATTGTTGAGCGTGGCGTGGCGGATGGTAGCGCCCGCAAGCTCCACAGGATCGAAGCGCGCGCGCGGCGTGAGCTTGCCCGTGCGCCCCACCTCCCATGTGACCTCTCTCACCACGGTGGTGGTCTCCTCGGCGGCAAATTTATAGGCGATGGCCCAGCGCGGAAAGCGGTCCGTCGCGCCCAACGCCTCGCGGGTCTTAAAATCGCAGACCTTCACGACCATGCCGTCGATGAGGAAATCGAGCGTTTCGCGCGCTTTTTCCGCATCCTCCACGCCCTTTTGCAGCGCGTCGATGCTTTCGTAGCGCCATGCGCCGCCGCTCACCGGGAAGCCGTTTTCCTTTAAAAAACCGAGCATTTCAAAATGATCCGCGAGTGTTTTTCCCTCGATATACCCTACGTCGTAGCAGAAGCAGTCGAGTCTGCGCTTCGCCGTCACCTGCGGGTCGAGGTTGCGTAAAGCCCCCGCCGCGGCGTTGCGCGCGTTTTTAAGCGGCTCCTGCGAGGTTTTGTTGAGCTGCTCGAGCACGCTGAGCTTCATATAGCACTCGCCCCTTACCTCCATGCGCCCCTTGAAGGGGATGGAAAGCGGCAGGGAGCGGATGGTTTTCACCTGCGGCAAAATCTCCTCGCCCACCTCGCCGTTGCCGCGCGTGGCGGCGTTTATGAGCGCGCCGTTTTCGTAGGTGAGGTTTACGGTAAGCCCGTCGAACTTATATTCGAGCGCGAAGGAAAGCGGCGGAAGCGCTTCGCCCGTTTTCGCGATATGCTCCGCGCGAAGCCTTTCGGCGCGGTTCGCCCAGTCGAAAAGCTCCTCGGCAGTCCGCACCTTGTCGAAGCTCAAAAGCCTTTTCAAATGCCTGTGGGGTTGAAACGCCGAAAGCGGCTCGCCGCCCACGCGAAGCGTGGGCGAATCGGGCAGCACCGTACCGGACGCCGCCTCGAGGGCTAAAAGCTCGTCGAAAAGCCTGTCGTACTCGGCGTCGCTCACCATGGGCGCGTCGAGCACGTGATAGGCGTTGGCGTATTCGTTGAGCATCGTAACAAGCTCGCGCATGCGCTCCGTCATAAGCGTCTCCTTATTCGGCAGAGATGGGTGCGTAGGCCGCGGCGAATTTCTTCACGCCCACGGTATCGAAATCGATGGTGATGATGGTTGCGCTGCCCGCACCCGCCACCTCGAGCACGGTGCCCAAGCCAAACTGCGCATGCTTTACGCGCTCGAACGGCTTATAGGCCCTATCGGGGGTTTTAGGCTGCACGACGGGGGCTGCGGCGGCTTTCGGGTCGAAGCCGAAATAGGCGTTTGCGCGCGCGGCGTAGCTGTTGGCCTTGGATTGCACCACCGTATAGCCTTCGTCGCGCTTTAAATCGCGCTTTTCCTGCTGTAAAAGCGCCTCGGGTATCTCCTCGATGAAGCGCGAGCGGCGGTTGAGCGAGTAGTCGCCGAAAAGCTGGCGCTGCTTGGCGTGGAGGAGATAGAGCTTTTCGCGCGCGCGGGTGATGCCCACGTAGCAAAGCCTGCGCTCCTCCTCCATGGCGGATTCCGAAAGGCTGTTGCGCGCGCGGGAGGTTGGGAATATGTTTTCCTCCATCCCCGCGAGGAACACCACCGGGAACTCGAGGCCCTTGGCGCTGTGGAGCGTCATCAGCGCCACCGTGCGGCTTTCGCCGTCCATGGCGTCGATGTCGGAAACGAGCGCCACGTTCTCTAAAAACGCTGCGAGCGCGCTTTCGTCCTCCTTGAGATCGCGTTCGATCTCCTTTATGTTGCCCACAAACTCGCGTATGTTTTCCATACGGGATTCGACGTCGCCCTTTTTATCGTCCGCGGCGAGGTACTGCTCGTACTCGAGCGCCCCTACGAGCCACGTCACGAATTCCGATAGCGGCATGAGCATCTGCTGCGCCATAAACTCCGAAACGCTGTCGGCAAAGGGCTTGAGTTTCGCGGCGGCGCGCGGGCTTAATCCTTCCCCGCTCATGGCGGCGAGGAGCATGGAGGTTTCGCGCTCCCGCGCGACGCGGCCTAGCTCCGCCACGGTGGTATCGCCTATGCCGCGGCGCGGCACGTTGACGACGCGGCTTAGCGCCACGTCGTCGCTCGGGTTATAAATGAGGCGCAGATACGCCATGATATCCTTGATTTCGCGGCGCTCGTAAAAGCGCTGGCCACCGTACACGCGGTAGGGGATGCCGAAGTTGGAAAGCGTACCCTCTATGACGCGGCTTTGCGCGTTCATGCGGTAGAGAATGCCGAAATCGGCGTAGCTTTTGCCCTCGCGCACGCCGTCTAAAACCTTCTGGCAGATGAAGCGCGCCTCGTCGCGCTCGTCGAGGGCATTGTAGACCTCCGCCTTTTCGCCGCCGGTGTTTTCCGTCCACAGCGTTTTGCGCTTGCGGCCCTGATTGTTCTCAATCACGGCGTTGGCGGCGTCGAGGATGTTGGAGGTGGAGCGGTAATTCTGCTCGAGGCGGATCACGCGCGTGCCCTCGAAATCCTTTTCAAAATCGAGGATATTCCTGATGTCCGCGCCGCGCCAGCCGTAGATGCTCTGGTCGTCGTCGCCCACCACGCAGATGTTTTTGTGCTCGCGGCACAAAAGCGCGATCAGCCTATACTGCGCGAGGTTGGTATCCTGATACTCGTCCACCAGCACGTATTGAAAACGCTCGCGGTATTTTTGCAGCACGTCGGGGCAGGTTTCGAACAGGCGTATGGTCGAAAGGAGCAGGTCGTCAAAATCGAGCGCGTTCGCGTCGCGAAGCTTTTTCGTATAGAGCTTATACGCCTTTAAGACCGACTTATCGAGGTAGCGGTTTTCCTCGAGGTACTGCTCCGGCTCGAGCGACTTGTTTTTCGCGTCGCTGATACGGTCCTTCACCTCGCGCTTAGGGATATCCTTCTCGCTTACGCCGAGCTCCTTCATGCAGTCGCCGATGAGGCTCATCTGGTCGGAATCGTCGTAGATCACGAAGTTTTTGCCGTAGCCCACGCGGTCGGCCTCGCGCCTTAAAATACGCACGCAGCAGGAATGGAACGTAGTTACCCACATATCCTGCGCGCCGTAACTTACAAGCGCTTCCACGCGCTCGCGCATTTCAGCCGCGGCCTTGTTGGTGAAGGTGAGCGCGAGAATGTTCCACGGCCGCACGCCGTGCTCGATGAGGTTGGCGATGCGGTAGGTCAATACGCGCGTTTTGCCGCTGCCCGCGCCCGCGAGCACGAGAAGCGGGCCGTTCAGGCAGTTGACGGCCTCGCGCTGCCGTTCGTTAAGGAGGCTTAATTCCATTTCATTCCCCAAATGCGTTTTCTACGCGGTTTCCCGCGCGTGTTTTTTATTATACCATGAGACGGGAAGGATTTGGTATCATCGCCGAGCTTATTTTGCGCGCCGCGGTAAACTTTTCAGCCGCGAAGCGAGGCGCGAAGAAAGGCTTAAAAAGTGCCTGTCGCGTGTGAAAAAGAGCGCCGCGAGGTAGAGCACGGCGCAGGAGGCGACCGACGTGGAAAGGTATTGGAAAAACGCTCCGTCCAAGCTGCCGCTCAGCGAAAACGCGCGGCGAAGGAGCGCGCACACGGGGTAAAAAAGAAGCGAATACGCCGCGTAGCGAAGCGCCGCGCTGTCTATCGGCGTGATGCCGAGCCTCTTTTTTGCCGTTCTTTGCTCTAAAATTACAACGAGCGCGTCGCAAACGGCGGTCGTGGCGATACAAGCTACGGGGTCGAAGGTTTGAAACGCCAAAAGCGCCGCCTTAAACGCGAGGTTTAAAAGCCCGCCGGCGAGATAGATGCGCACAATCTCCTTCTCCATGCCATGCGGGAGAAGCGCCTGATAGGAAAGCGAAAGGTCGTAGGCGTTTACGGCGAAGCGCAGGCCGAAAAGCATCAAGGTCACACCCGCCGCCTCGTACCGCGCGCCGCCGTAGAGGAGCATCATCTGCGGCCCAAGCGCGCCTAAGCCCATGCACGCCGGTATCGCGAGCAGAAAAAACGCGTGCGAGGAGGAGGAAAGCAGGTTCTCGTAGCCCGCCTTATCGCCCTGCGCAAGCCTGTGCGTCAGGCGCGGCACGGCCACGAAAAGGAGCGAGCTTAAAACGTTCATCACCGCGACCATGATGAGCATGGGGAGCGTGTAGTAGGAAACATACGCGCGGTTTGCGGAAAACGCGCTCAGGTACAGCCTGTCGAGTATGAGGTAAAAAACGTTGAGGTTCGCGAAAAGAAACATCACCGCAAGGGGCTTTACGAGCGGAGTCAGCTCCTTAAGCCGCGTTTTCCTGCGCTTTACGCGGCGGCGTATGTAGGCAAACCCGAAAAAATGGTTGAGGAACACCGCAAGGCTAGAAACGAGTGCGAACGGTAAAATATCCTCCGCGCGGCGCACGCACAAAAACACGCCCGCCACGTACAAAAGCCGCACCGCCGCCGTTTTATAGAGGATGAAGGGATAGCTTTCAAACGCCTCGTTCACCCACTCCACGGCGTAGGCGTTGAAAAGCACCTGCAAACCGAGCACGAGATACAAGCCGCGCCGCTCCGTTTGGAAAAGGAGCGCGAACGCCGAAAAGAGAAGCCATGAAAGAAGCGCCGTGAGCACGCCGAAGCGGTACAGCGGCTCGAACACCGCGCTTGTGCGTTCGAGATCGTCGCGCACGCGGCTCGCCTGCCGCACCCCATAGATGTGAATGCCGAAGGAAGCGAGCGCAAGGAATATCTGCATAACGCTGAGCGCGGCGTTGTACTCGGCGTAGGCTCCCACGTCGAGCACGCGGGCGACATAAGGCCCTACGAGCACGGGCACGAGGAGGTTGAGCGCGTACATGGCGACGCGCGCCGCGGCGTTCACCGCAACGGAGCCTTCCTTTTTCGCCGCGCCTACTTGAACGCCCTTTCCCATTCCTCAAGCCGCGCTTCGACGAAAGCGCCGTTCTCCTTTCCGATGTCGTCACCGAGCCGCAGCAAACAGCCGAGCAAAAACCAGAACATGAAAGAGGTGGGCGTGTTGACGTAGAAAAGATCGGAGATGAAAAGGCTTTCCGCAACCACCGCCGCGAGCGCCGAAACAAGCGCCGCCGCGAACAGGGCCGTGCGCGCGCCGCGGCGGAGCACGCTTGCGAGCAACCGAAAAACATGTTTTAGCGCGCACACCGCCAGCGCGAAGAACGCGATTAGCCCTAAGATCCCCTGCGACGCCAGCACGTCCACGAGCATGTTATGGTAGGCGTCGTACATGTAGCCTTTGGGGTTGCGCACGAGATAGGTGTCGGGCACAAGCGCTTTTGCGGCGGCCTGCAGGTTCCTGAAACCCACGCCGAAAAGGGGCGCTTTTTGAAAGAGCTCTACGCCGCTTTTCCAAAGCGCGAGGCGCCCGTTGCTCATATCACTCTGGTCGTCGTACGCGCGGTCGATCGGCTTTACGGGGTTTTCCCCCGGCACACCCGGCTCCGCGCGGTAAACGATGCTGATGAAGCTGTTGTACGCGACCTTTGTCGCCATCACGCAGCTTATGGAAAGCCCCGATACAAGCACGGCGGAAAGGATGGAGAGCGCTGCGCGCTTTTTAAAGCCGTTCGCCTTTTTCCCCCACGTACCCGCCCGCTCATAAACACGACAGAGCGCATATGCCCCGAGGAGCGCCGCAAGCGCCGCCATGCCGGTGCGCGAATCCGAAAAGACGATATACCCGTAAAACGCGAGGCAGGAAAGCCACAATAGTACCCTTATGCGCCGCGTGCGCGCGCGGGAAAGAAAGAACAGACACATCGCGAGGCTTACGCACACCGAGGCGGAGCCGTAGTTGGGGTCGGAGTACATGCCCCAAAGCCTCCCCCACACGAAGCCGCGCGGCACGATCGCGGCGCCGCCGGGCCTATACACCTCGCCGTAGCCGAAAAACGCCATGAGCAGGCTAAGAAGCGCCATGACCGCGTTGTACGCCACAAAAACGCCGCCCACGCCGCGAAGCTCCTTCACCATATCGCCGCGCACCTCGTTCGCGCCGCGCGGAAGGAGCAGGAGCAGTTGAAAAGCAAGCCACAAAAGCCCCTGCGCGCTTTCTAAAACGCCGTAGCGCGCGTTGACGGCGAGCGTGAATAGGCCGCTTAGGAGAAACGCCGCGGCGGGCCATAGGCAGGGCGCTTTTTGATAGCGCCTGAAATGGAAAAGCCGGTAAACGAGGCTCGCGGCGCCCAATACCGCCGCGAGCGCGGTAAGCGCGCGGAGCGCCGGCAAATAATAGACGAACGGGTTGAACGACAGCAGCGTGAGCGCAAGGTAAACGTACAAAAAAAGCGTGCCGTCGTAAAGCCAAGCCATGCGCCGCTTCATCGTCCGTCCTCCCCGTACAGGATGGGGAACAGCCGGCTTTGCACGGCTGCCTCCGTAAGCCCCGCGCGCTCGAGCGCGGCGTTCACGCCCGTCGCGTCGCGCCGTATCCTCAAGGCGGCCTCCATTTCCTCCGCCCACGCCCCGGGCGTTTGTTCGAGCGGGAAAAACCTTAGGAAGCGCGTGGCGGCGACTTCCCCGGAGACAGCGTCGGATGCCACGCAGGGCAGCGCCATAGATTGCGCCTCCGCGAGCGCCACGGGGAAGCCCTCGAACAGCGAGGGGAGCAAAAGCACGTCGAACGCCTGTAAAAGCGCCGGGATATCGCTTCGAAAGCCCAAAAAGCGCACGCAGTTCTTCAGCCCCTTTTGCGCGGCATAGGCGCGAAGCTCGCTGAGAAGCTCCCCCGCGCCCGCGATCAAAAGCGCCGAATCGGGGTGTTTTTCATGGAACGCGGCAAACACGTCGAGCAGGAATTTCTGGTTTTTTACGGGCACGAGCCGCCCCACGTGCCCCACCACGGTCAAATCGTTCACGCCTAAGCTTTGCCGCATCGCGCGGCGAACCCCTTCGTCGAAGCGGAACGCCTCCGTATCCACGCCGGCCGGCAAAACGATAAGGTGGCCGTTATCGCCGTACAGCCACTCCCCCGCCTCCTTGGTGACGGCCACGCACGCATCGCAGAGCGCGGCGAGCCTCGCGCGGTTTTTCTTATGCATAATAAGGTGCGCGGTATGGACGAGGCCCGCTTTGCTTTCGAACGAAACGCTGTGGCTGTGGCAAACGATACGCGCGCGTGTGTATTTTTTTGCAAGCCTCGCGGCGCTTATGTCGCTCGCGGAGGAAAGCTGAAGCCACACCGTATCGTAGAGGTGCCCGCGGCGCAGGAAAAAGCGGCGCTTGTCGAGGTAGCTTTTCACGGGGTTTTTGCCGCGCCCCGTCACATGGAACACGCGCACGCCCATTTCCTTAAGCTCCGCCTCGTAGGCACAGCGCTTGCACGGCGTGAGTATTTCAAAGCGCAGCGGCGCGCGTTTAAAGGCCTTGATGGTTCGATACAGGAATGTTTCGATCCCGCCCGGCTCCTTGGACATGCCCACGATGAGCACCCGTTTTTCCATCGATCGTCCTTTCAGCGGCTCTGCTTTGCCTTGGCGAACAAAAAGGGCAAGCGCGCGTTCACCGCGTTCACCGCGCGCCCCAAGATTAAAATCGCCGCCGCGTTTTTTGAGGCGAGCACCGCGGAAGCGAGGCGCGCGTAGCCGCCCTTCGGCCTCGCGTGCGGCATAAGCTCGCGGTAGAGCTCGCTACTTAAAAGCTCCTCCACAAAGTTTCTCCGCGCCTTAAAGCTCATATGCGCGCGCCTGTCGCAGTTTCGGGCAAGCGCCGACAGCGCGAAACGCGCGTACACCGCGGCAAGCGCGCGCTTCACCTTTGCGTCGTACATACCCCAGTCCACGTACATCGTCTTGATCAGTTGCACGCGCTCCATGTGCAGCGCGTAGTAATCCGGGGCAAATTTCGCCGTAAGGCTTTCGCCGCCGCGCTTTTTATAATGATAAGGGGCCGTGCTTAAACAGTTGAGGCTCTCGGCCCGCGCGAAGAAGGCGGCGTTGAAGCGGACGTCCTCAATGAGCGTCACCGTTTCGAAGCGAAGCCCGTGTGCCTCGATCAGGCCGCGCGAATAAGCCTTGTTGCACGCGTACCCGAAAAGCGACCCGCCTTCTATTAGCACGATCTCCCGCCTCAGGGCCCCGCCCCGGAGGAGCACATCCTTGTAGCGCACCTCGCGCACCGTCCGCAGGCGGCCGTTTTCATCGTAATATTCCTCGCGCATGCCGAACATCACCGCCTGTGCGGGAGAACGCTCCAAGGAAGCGTGCGCGCTTTCGAGCAAGGTTTTGTCCACAACGTCGTCCGAATCCATGAAGTAAACGTAGCGCCCGCGCGCCGCGTCGAGCCCGGCGTTTCGCGCGCGGCTCAAGCCTCCGTTTTCCGCCAAATGTATCGCCCGCACGCGCGCATCCTCCCCTTGGAGCGCGTCGCAGATCGCACCGCTTCGATCGGGGCTCGCGTCGTCCACAAGCAAAAGCTCAAAGTCGGAAAAGGTCTGCGCAAGCACGCTCGACGCGGCTTCTTCAAGGCTTCGCTCTACGTTATACGCCGGCATGACGATGCTGAAAAACGGTTCGGCTAACCTCCCCATCAGCGGTATGCCTTGAGCTTTGCAAACAGCCGCGCGTTTTTCGCTTTAACGAGCGCAATGAATTGGCTTTGCAAAAGCGCGAGCCTTGCACTTTTGAGGCGGTAGGGCAAAAGCATGAGCCGCATCATGGTGGAGCGGGGCCTCGCATGCCTGAGGCACGCTTTTAAGCGCGGCGAGCCGAGCATTTTTTTTACACGGAAATACTTCTGCGCCTCAGGGATTGTGCATTTAGGGTTCGTGAGATTCGCTACGCACCCTATGAGCCTGTCTAGGTATCTTCGCGCCAAGAACTCGCGGCTGTTAGCATCGTGTTGGTCCCAGTAGTTATAAAGCTCTATGAGCCAGCCGTGCTCCTCCTCGCGCTTTTCGTACAAGGCTTCTACATACTTCGCCGTTTCCGAGTCCGCACGCTCACGAAGGAAATGATAATAGCTCTTTTTCGTGACCGCCACGCGCTCAACGTCGCGTATCACAGAGAGGTTGAAGGGAAGATCGTCCCAGAGGGTTTTGGGGAAGCGGAGGCCCTTTTCCTCGATATAGCTTCGGAGGTAGAGCTTGTTCCACGGGGCGTACAGGAGACTTTTGTCGAATAAATCATAGGCGTTTTTCCTAAATGCTTCGCGGGTTAGATAAAGCGCGTCCGGTGCGGATACAGTTAGAGAAAAATATTCCGTTTCGCCTACGACGGTATCGTCGAAGTAGCCGGCTACGACAAGCTGCGCGTTTGTGCCCTTCGCGAGCGTGTACATATCGTAGAGCATTTCGGGCTCCGTCCAGTCGTCGCCATCCATAAAATAGAGGTATTCGCCGCGCGCCACGTCCATGGCGATGTTTCTGGCGCTCGGCGCGCCGCCGTTTTGCTTGTGGATCACGCGCACGCGCGCGTCCATGCGCCCATACTCGTCGCAGATAGCCCCGGAGCCGTCGGGACTGCCGTCGTCCACGAGGAACAGCTCAAACTCGGTAAAGGTCTGCGCAAAAATGCTGTCCACGGCGCGCCTTAGCTGCTCCTCTACCTTATATACGGGTATAATCACGCTGATTTTGATATCGCTCATACAAGCTCCTTCTCCGCGAGTTCAAGTGCCGCGGCCACGGTTTTATCCATATCGAGGTAGCGGTACTGCGCGAGCCGCCCGCCGAACACCGTATGCGGCTCCTTTTTCGAAAGCGCCTCGTAGCGCGCGTAAAGCGCCTGGTTTTCCTCGTCGTTCACGGGGTAGTAGGCCTCCGCGCCCACATTCCATTCAAGCGGGTATTCCCGCGTGATATAGGTGTACGGCTGCTCGCCGAATTCGAAATGCTTGTGCTCGATCATGCGCGTAAAAGGCGTTTGCGCGTCGGTATAGTTCATGACGGCAACGCCCTGATGGTTTTGCGTTTCGAGCCGCTCCGTTTCGAAGCGGAGGCTTCTGTAGGCGAGCGCGCCGAAGCGGAAGTCGTAATATGCGTCGATCTGCCCGGTATACAGCACGCGTCGCGCAAGGTTCATAAGTGCGTCGCGCTGGAGGTTGAAATCCGTATTCAGCATGAGTGTGCAGCCGTTCAGCAGTTTCTTTATGACCGCGTTGTAGCCCTCCTCCGGTATGCCCTGGTAGGGGTCGGAAAAATAGCGGTTATCGAAGGTGTAGCGCACGGGGAGCCGCTTGAGGATGAACGCGGGCAGCTTATCGCAGGGCCGCCCCCACTGCTTTTCGGTGTAGGCTTTCACAAGCTTTTCGTAGACGTCCCGCCCTACGAGCGCGATCGCCTGCTCCTCCAAGTTCCCCGGCTCAAATTGGCTTTCGCCGCGCTGCGCCTCGATGCGCTCATGCGCCTGCGCGGGCGTCACCACGCCCCACATTTGATAAAAGGTGTGCATGTTGAAGGGCAGGCTAAATAGCTCGCCCTTATAGTTGGCGACGGGGCTGTTTAAAAAGTGGTTGAAAGCCGAAAGCGCGCGCATATAGTTCCACACGTTTTCGTCCGACGTGTGGAAGATGTGCGCGCCGTAGGCATGGATGCGTATACCCTCCCTTTCCTCGCAGTAGAGGTTGCCGCCCGTGTGCGCGCGGCGCTCCGCGACCAGCACCGTTTTCCCGCGTTTTTTCGCCTCGTGCGCGAACACCGCGCCAAATAACCCGCTGCCGACGACGAGCCAATCGTAATGCAAACGCCTCACTTCCTTTCTCTTTTTATTACCTGTTAACGCCCTCCGCGCTTTCCTTTACGAACAGCACCTTGAGCGTGGAGAGCATGAGCTTTACATCGAGCAAAAGCGAGCAATGCTCGATGTAGATGAGGTCCATCTTCGCCTTGTCCTCAAACGAGGTGCTGTATTTGCCGTAAATCTGCGCGTAGCCGGTGAGCCCCGCCTTCACCTTGAGGCGGTAGCGGAACTGTGGGAATTCCTCCGCGGTCTTTTCGAAGATTTCCGGCCGCTCCGGCCTCGGGCCTACCACCGACATTTCGCCCCTGAGGACGTTAAATAGCTGCGGCAGCTCGTCGATGCGGAGCGCGCGGATGACGCGGCCTACCTTCGTTACGCGGTCGTCGTTTTTTTGCGCGAGCCGCGCGCCGCCCATGCGCTCGGCATCCTCGCTCATGCTCCGAAACTTCACGATAGTGAACGCCCTGCCGTTGAGGGTAAGCCGTTCCTGCCTGTAAAAGACCGGCCCGCCGTCCTCGAGCTTGACGGCGGCGGCCACGGCGAGGAAAATGGGGCTTAGCAAAACGAGCCCGAGGATGGCGACCAAAAGATCCACCGCGCGCTTCATAAGCCGTTGTTCGGTGGTGAGGCCGCGGTTTTTCAGAAGGAGCACCGCGGAATCGCCGATAAAGATATCGTGCGCGAGGTGTACCATGATATCCTGCAAAACGGGCATGAGGTAGAGCCGCTTATCGACTTCGAAGCAGTAATCCATGAGCTTGAGCCTAAGGCCGTAATCTATGTTTCCAAGCATCACGCAAGGGTAGCTTTCGAGTTTTTCCTTGAGCGCCTCGTAGCCCTCGGACTCGCTCAAGACGAGCGAAACGAGCTGGCGCTTTTTGGAGCGGTTGAATTTTCTGATGAGCGCGGCGTCCCCCATGCTCCGCCCGCAGACGAACACGGCGTTGCGCACAGGATAGAGTCTGAAATAGATGTCATCCCCCATCCAGTAAAGGCCGCTCGTTAAAAACACCTGCGCCGCGCACAAAAGCACGATGGGCCAGAAATCCAGCATCTGCCGCGCGAGCAGGCATAAAATACAATAGGCCGCGAGGTTGGCGACAAACGCCGTAAGGAGGTAGGAGAAGATAAGCTCCTTCAGGTTGAGCACGCCGATCTTGAAGCAGTTATACACCGGCGCGAACGCGAGGAACAAAAACGCGTACAAAAGCACGAGCAGAACGTTCCCCCAGAAATAAAAAAGGGATACCCTGTAAAAGTCGAACACCACGTAGCCGAACACCGTGACCGTCGTGAGCGCGATCAAGGCCTTGGCCGTAAACACGGCGGTCTTTTTGAATTCCCGAGGCGTTGCCTTTTTCATTTGATCCCTGCCTCGCATTTGCCGCATTAAGGCGTACTGCGTTTCGTATGGTTTAGTATTGGTTTTCGTCCGCGCGGCGTATGCGCTTTCGAGCGTGTTCAGGTTTTGATTCCCACGTTTGATTTTTATATGAAGCTGCGCAAACTGATACTGTTTATGCAATTTAAAAACGGAGAAGAAAATGGAAAAGGACGGACGGAAAAAAATACGGCGGCGCTCCTTGGGCCGAAAGCTCGCTCTGGCGGCGGTGTTTTCGGTTTTCGCGCTGCTTCTGATTCTGAGCGGGTGGCTTTTTAGCATCTACCGCGCGGGCGAGAAGAACCTGAACGACACCGTGCGCGAAACCCCCGAGCCCGACGAGCCGGATATCCTCCCCTCGGAGATGATCACGGTCTCGCCCGACGACCTCGGCGCGGACGAAAGCCTGCCCTCGGATTGGAACAATATTTTGCTTTTAGGGAGCGATTCGCGAAACGGCAAAAGCTACGGCCGCTCGGACGCGATGCTGATCGCCTCGGTGAACGTAAAAACCGGCGAGGTGAAGCTCACCTCGCTCATGCGGGACATATGGCTCGAGATACCGCGCAAGGGAAAGGGAAAGCTCAACGCGGCGCTGGCCTACGGCGGCCCCACGCTCGCCATGAAAACCGTGAACGAGGCGTTTTCCATGAATATCACGCAATATATCTTTGTGGATTTCGTGGGCTTTCCCTACATCATCGATAAGCTCGGCGGGATCGATGTGGATATAGAAAAGAAGGAGCTTAAATACCTCAACGAGACCATAAGCGACCTCAACAAGAAAAACTACCCCAAGGGCACCGATTTTTCGCCGCTGAAGGATTACGGTGAAAACACGCGGCTCACGGGCATACAGGCGCTCGCCTACGCGCGCATCCGCCATGCCGACAGCGACTTTCAGCGCACGCAGCGGCAGAGAAACGTTTTGATGGCCATTTTTAAGAGGGTGAAATCCCAAGGTAAGCTCGATCTCGCCGGGAGCGCCGCGGCCATTTTGCCGAGCGTGGAAACCAACATGGCGCTTTCCGAGCTTTTGAAGATCGGCGGGAAGATCCTCGCGAGCGACCTCGATACCCTAAAGGAGCTCCGCATCCCCATCGACGGCAGCTACAAGAGCGGCACCTACGACGGCGCCTACGCCATACGGCCGGATTTCACCGAAAACGCCGAAGCTTTGCACGAATTCATCTACGGGAAATAGCGCGCTTTCCTCCTGTCCGCAAATATGCTACAATGGGAAAAAACGTAAAAGGAGCCGCATATGTCCGGCTTTTTCCTGATCGGCACGAACAAGCTGCGTTAACAAAACGGCGAAACGCCCCGCCTGTCTCAGCACAGGCCTGTTTTGTTGTACCGGAACTTTTTGTAACGACAGGGAGAATACGCATGAACATTTCCAGCAACATCTTAAAGGAATGCCTTAAAAACGTATATTTCATCAACGGCACGGCCTACGCGGGCAAATCCACCATGGTGAGGATGCTCGCAAGGAAGCACAATATGATCGAATGCGGCGAAAACTACCACCACGAGCTCGCAAGCAAAGCCGCGACGGTCGAAGCGCAGCCCAATTTGAGCTATTTCAAAACCATGTCGGGCTGGCAGGAATTTATCAACCGCACACCCGAAAGTTACGCGCGCTGGATCGAGGGCACCTCGCAGGAGGCGGCCGAGTTTGAGGTCGCGGAACTTATAAGGCTGAGCGCAAGCGGAAAAAGGATCATAGCGGATACGAATATCTCGGTGGAAAGCCTGAAAGAGATTTCCGATTACCGCCGCGTCGCGATCCTTTTAAGCCCGCAAAGCATGTCGGCAAACAGGTTTTTCGAGCGGGACGACGCGGACAAGCAGTTTATTTTAAGGCAGATACGCGCCGCGGAGAACCCGGAAAAAACGCTTGAAAACTATAACGCCTGCATCGCGAAAATAAATAGCGCCGAGGTATTCGGGCATTTCAAAAACAGCGGTTTTTTCACGCTGTACCGCGAGAACGCGGAGAAGGATACACGCGAAGAGGTGCTTGCGGCGCTCGAAAGGCATTTCGGCTTGGTTTAAGCACAAACGCGGTGGGCGATCCCCCAAGGGGGTCGCCCCCGCGGCAACGCAAGGGGGGATGGGGTTATGGAAAAGGTCATCGAGGTGAACGGCCTCCAAAAGAGCTACGGCGAGGTGCAAGCCGTGAAGGGCGTCGATTTTTACGCCGAGCGCGGCAGGCTGTTCGCGTTTTTGGGCCCCAACGGCGCGGGAAAATCCACCACCATCGACATGCTCTGCACCATTTTAAAGCCGGACGGAGGCGAAGCGTTTGTGTGCGGCCATGCTTTGGGCAAGGAGGACGCCGCCATACGCGCGTCCATCGGCGTAGTGTTTCAAAACAATCTGCTCGACCCGCTTTTGACCGTGCGGGAAAACCTCTTTACGCGCGGCGGCTTCTACGGCAAATCGGGCGCGAAGCTCCACGAGGCGGCACTCCGGGCCGCGAAGGCCGCCGAAACCACGGAGTTTTGGCTTAGGCCCTACGGCAAGCTCTCCGGCGGACAGCGGCGCAGGGCGGATATCGCCCGCGCGCTCGTGAACGCGCCCGAGGTGCTTTTCCTGGACGAGCCGACGACGGGCCTCGACCCGCAGACGCGAAAGACCGTGTGGGAGAGCGTGCAAGCTTTGCAAAGGGAAACGGGCATGACCGTTTTTTTGACCACGCATTACATGGAGGAGGCCGAGGAGGCCGATTATGTGATCGTGATCGACGACGGGCGCATCGCCGCGCGCGGCACGCCTACCGCCATACGCGCGCAGTACGCGAGCGATTTGTTAAAGCTTTTCCCGCTCGACGAAAACGCGCTCGTCGAAGCGCTTCAAAATGCGAACGCGGACTTTACCCGCGCAGGCGACAGGCTCGTCGTTAAGCTCCCTTCCACCATGGACGCGCTGCCGCTCCTCGACCGCTTAAGGCCGCACCTTAAGGGCTTCGAGGTGCTGAACGGCACCATGGACGACGCGTTCATCGGCATCACGGGAAAGGAGATACGGGAATGAGGCGGCTCATCTTGCGCAACCTTCGGGTGTATTTTCGCGATAGGCTCTCGGTGTTTTTCTCGCTGCTTTCGGTGATCATCACCTATCTTATGTACCTTCTCTTTTTGGGCGACGTATGGTCGAACGGCGTGCCGGATGTGGAAGGCGCGCGCGCCATGATGGGCAGCTGGATCATGGCGGGGCTTCTTACCATCGCCTCGGTCACGACCACGCTGAGCGCGGCGAGCACCATGGTGGACGACCTCGCGAACAAGATTCGCAAGGATTTTGAGGCCTCCCCCATCTCCCGCGCGGCCCTCGCGGGCAGCTACATGCTTTCGTCGTTTCTGGTGGGCGCCGCGATGACGCTCATAGGGCTCGTCCTCGCCGAAGCCTACATCGTGTACAACGGCGGCGAACTATTGAGCCTGTTCGCGCTTTTGAAGCTGACGGGCGTGATCCTTTTATCGACGCTCTCGAGCACCGCGTTTTTCATCTTTTTGTTCACGTTTCTCAAAACCAACGCCGCGGTCGGCACGGTGAGCACGCTCGCGGGCACGCTCATCGGCTTTTTGACGGGCATCTACATCCCCATCGGCGAACTGCCCGAGGCCGTGCAGGGCGTGGTCAAGGCGCTGCCCGTATCCCACGCCGCCGTTTTGATGCGGCAGATCATGATGGAAAAGCCGCTCGCAACGGTGTTTGCGGGCGCGCCGCAGGAAGTTGTAAACGAAGTGCTCGAGGAGTTCGGCCTTAGGTTTTCGGTAAACGGCAGCGTTTTACCCGCCTATATAAGCGTGCTTATTCTCGCAGCGACGGCCGCGGTGTTTTTCGGCTTAAGCGCGTGGCGCATGACCAAAAAACAAAAATAGCCCCGGGGAATATCCCGAGGCGTTTGCTTTGTGAAGATTCCGGGGGTTCGGGGGCCGAAGCACCCGGAGGCTTCTAACCGCCGCCGGCGACATGCGCGTCGGCGGCGGAAAGCCTTGCTTCGCAAGGCTTTCTTTGCAGAAATCGCCGACCGCAACCTGATTTGTCGCCGAAGGCGGCATCCGTAGCACCCGTAGGGTGTGAGGTACGAACAGGCGATTTCTGTGAATCTCAAAAAAGTGGCTAAGCCACTTTTTTGATAATCAAACAAGCGGCCCGCAGGCCGCTTGTTTGAAAGGCTTTAGCCTATGAATTCCTGCGTCCAGTAGTGGCCGTCCGCCACATAGCCTACGCCGATCGTGGTGTAGCTGGCGTTCAGGATGTTCGCCCGGTGACCCGGCGAGTTCATCCAGCCGTTCATAACGGCTTCCGGCGAGGAATAACCCATGGCGATGTTCTCGCCCGCGGAGCGGTAGGAGATGCCGAAGGTCTTCATCATGTCGAACGGGGAACCGTAGGTGGGGCTGGTGTGCGAGAAATACTTGTTGTCGTGCATGTCCTGCGACTTAAGCCTCGCCACGTCCGAGAGCTTGGAGCTGAGCGTAAGCGGGCTCAAACCGTTGAGCGCGCGCTGCTCGTTTACAAGCTCCACGACCTTTTCCTCGAAGGAAAGGTTATCCGCGCCCGAGGGAAGCGTGGGCTTCGCGGTGGGCTTTGCGGTGGCCGCGGGGGTCGCCGTGACGGCGGGCGTCTCGGCGGGCTTTTCCGTGGCGGCCGGGGTCGCCGTGACGACCGGGGTCTCAACGGGTTTTGCCGTGGGCGCGGGCGTCATCGTTACGACGGGCGTCGCGGTGGGCTTCGCCGTTGCGGTGGGCTTTGCCGTGCTCAGGCAACCGCCGTTTTGAATGAGCTTTTTCAAAAGGTCGTTCAGCGCGGCGTTGACCTTGGAGCTGTTGCAGCTCGCGCCGGTATCCGCGTCGGAAACGATGTTCCCGCCGGATGCCTGTTTCTTGATCGCCTCGATCGCGGACTTAAGACCGGCGTTGGCGCCGCAGACGTTTCCGTTTACACAGGCGCTGTTGTTGGCGCAAACGTTGCCGTTGAGGCAAGCGCCGTTCGTGCCGCAGGCGCTGCCGCTCAGGCAGGCGCTGCCGTTGTCGCAGGCGCCGCTGTTCGCGCCGGCGACATTTTTACAGGCGCTGTTGGCGCTGTTACAGGCGCTGTTGCTTGCGCGGTTCGCCGCCTGATCCAAGATTGCCGGCAGGCGGCAGGATGTGTTGGCGGAACCGCCGCAGCCGTTCAGGCTGTAAACGAGGTTGAGACCGGCGGCGTTGCCGCAGTTCTGAAGCGTGCCGCACAGGCTGTTTGAAATACCCAAAACGCAGTTTTGCGCGTTTGCGTATTGCAAGCAATTTGCCGCGGGTGCTGCGTAGGCGGCCGAGGATGCTCCCAAAAGGAGGACGGCGGCTACGACTGCGATGATTTTTTTCTTCATGGTTTTCACCTCCTGAGGCACATTCTAAGGGTTCAGGTTGTGAAAAAAAAGCAGTAAATGATTCCACACATGGCTGTAATGACCATAAAACCTGACATTTTTATAAATCACAACGGAAGAAAACGGAAATTCGGCGCCGTAAAAAAAGATGCTTCATCCCCGCGAAACAAAAGCGGAGCCTTTGAGAGCCGCGGCATTTCCTACAAGCCGCAAAAGTGGAAAAATGCGGTGTTTTCCACCGTTTTTCAAAAAGCGTCATGCAATTTGTGGTAATTCCGCAAGCGGTTTCCATGATCCTCTCCCTTTTCTTCCACAATCGTTCACATGGAGGTCGTCTTTTGGCTGTTGAAACTTTATCACTTGTCCAATATAATATAAAGTACGGGATGCCGTCAAGCATTGCACAGGGCTTCCCGAATCAGCGGGGCGCTCTCTTATGCGAGAGCACAAGGAGGAAGTATGAGCAACAGCAACGACAGGCGCGTGCGCAAAACCAAGGCCTTGATCCGCCGGTCACTTACGGAGCTTCTCAGGGAGAAGGAGCTCAGCGACATTTCCGTGAGCGAGCTGACCAAGCTTTCCGACATCAGCCGCGGCACCTTCTACCTCCATTATAATAACGTGTTTGACCTGTTTGAGCAAACGGAAAATGAGCTTGTGGAGGACGTAGGCTCCATCGTGCTCCGCCACCGTGGCGACGAAAAGTGGCTTTCCGAGCCGGCGCTGCTCGATCTGTTCCGCTACGTCGCCTCCAACGCGGATATCTTCGCGGTGCTCCTCCACGTGAAGGAAACGGAGTTTTTCCCAAAGCTCACCTTGCAGCTCAAGCCAAAATCCACGGAGGATTGGCGCGCGCTCCTGCCCGGCACGGAGGAGGCTATGTTCGAATACTGCTACGCCTTCATCGCAAACGGCTGCGCGGCGCTTACGAGGAAATGGTTCGATATGGGCATGCGGGAAAGGCCGGAGGTGATCGCCGCTTTTACGCGCGGCCTTATCGACAACCTGCTCGACGTGGTCACGAGGGGAAGCCGCAGCAAACCGCCAAAAGCCCAATAGCAAACGGTATAAAGAACGGAGGGGGCACCCTCCGTTTTAGTTTCATAACGAAAGCAATTCTCAGGGATTCGGGGGCTGCAGCTCCCGGAGGTTTAATTCTGGCTCCGGCGACATGCGCGCGAAAGCGCGGGCGCCTAAAACGCCAGCACCACGCCGCCTTCGTTGGCGTACACGGAGCTTGCGCAGCTTGTGGAAAGCACAAGCACCTCGCCGAAGCGGTAGCGCGCGCCGATCACGTCCGCGAGCTTCTGCGCGAGGGGCAGGTTGTTGCAGTGGGAGATGACCGCGCTTTCACCGTCGGTCTTTTTGCCGCTCTCCTCCACGGTGTCCGCGAGCTTTTGGAGAATCTGCTTTTCACCGCGCGCGTGGGAGAAAAGCGCGATGTTGCCGTCGCCGTCGGACCCCATCAAAAGCCTTATGCCCAAAATGGAAACGAGCTTTTCGGTGATGCGGTGGAGCCGCCCGTTCTTTTGCAGGTTGGCAAGATTTTCGAGCACGAAGTAGGTTTTCATCTCTTGGATGAACTTCTCCATCGCGCTTATGACGCTCGTGGCCTCCAATCCCTGCTGTATCAGCTTATAGAGCTTGCGCACCACCAGCGCCTCGCCGGCGGACGCGCTCTTCGAATCGAACACATGCGCCGATATGCCCTCCGCCTCCGCAAGCTCCTTCCCCGACATGGCGCTTTGGTAGGAGCCCGAAAGGTTGGAGGATACCGTTACCGCGTAGGATTGCCCCGCCTCCTTGAACGCATCGTAGTACATACCCGGCGGCGGGCAGGAGGATGAGATTTTTTGTGCGGCTCGCATATCGTCGAGGAAGGCTTGACGGTTCAGCTTCCCGTCGTCCTCATAGCTCTTGCCGTCGAGGTGCAAAAAGATGGGGATGATCTTTGCCTCGTACAGCGCGCAGAGCTGTTCGCTCAGGTCGCTCAGGCTGTCAGCGATAATTTTCATGGAAGCGCCTCACTTTTAGGGCTGCGTGATCCGGCCCGGTATTTGTTTCATTATATTGCATTTTTTTACCTTCCGCAATTTATGGAATGTGAAACCTTTGTGTAAACTATGCGCGAAATCTGCCGTTTCCATAGCTTTTGCGCAGTTACTGTTAAGATCGGCTTGAAATGTTGCAAAAAATACTTTACACTATGAAAGGGGGGTGAAGATATGGCGCAGGAATCGCGCGGCGAAAAGCGCGGCTATCTCCACGAGGATTTCCGCCTGTTCCACATCCGCGACAGGCGCGCGCTCGAGCTCGATTACCACTACCACGAGTTCGACAAGATCGTGGTGTTTTTAAGCGGCAAGGTAACATATCTGATGGAGGGAAAGTCCTACTTTCTCGCGCCTTACGACATTTTGCTCGTGAGCCGCGACCAAATCCACCGCCCCGTAATCGATACCTCAGAGCCATACGAGCGCGTCGTGCTTTGGATGAATACCTCGTTTCTCGCCGAGAATAGCTTTGAAGACGGCGATCTTTTCCGCTGCTTCAAGCTCGCGCGCGAGCGCGGCTTTGCGCTTTTGCGCCTCGAGGCGAACGAGCGCTTCGCGCTGATGCGCTGCCTGAAAGAAACCGAGGACGCCCTAAGCTCCAAAGAGTTCGCACACGATCTTTTAGCGCGCGTAAACTTTCTTCGCTTCCTCATCGAGCTCAATCGCGTCGCCTACGGCGACCAGACCTCGCTTAAAACCGACGCGTACCGCAGCGACCCGCGTTTAAACGACGTGATCGCCTACATCAACGCGAACCTCGACGGCGACCTTTCGCTCGACGCGCTGTGCGCGAAATTCTTCATCAGTAAATCGCATTTGATGCACCGCTTCAAGGAGCTTGCGGGCTGCACGGCGCATGGCTACATCCGCCAAAAAAGGCTTTTGCGCGCGAGCGAGCTTATTCGCGCGGGCGCAACGGTGAGCGAAGCTTGCGCGCGCTCCGGCTTCGGCGACTACTCCGCTTTCTTAAAGGCCTTCAAGAGCATGTTCGGCTGCGTGCCGAGCGAGTTAGGGTAAAAAGGATATTTTTACGCGCAACAAGCCCATTCTGCCGCGGCAAAATGGGCTTGCGCTATGAAAAGGGATAATCTTTGCCTTACACGTTGAGCGTCATCAGAAGGATGGCGTCGTGAAGCTCCGCCTCGTCGAGCACGGCCGAAGTGAGCACGGTGCCGCTTGCCGCAAAGAACGCGCCGTCGTCGCTGCCGACGTCGTTTTGCAGGGTTTTGCCGAGGAGGAACTGCTTGGATTCCTGGTTGACGCGGCTTACGCGTGGCGCTTCGGCGGCGCTCTCGTCGATGAACACCACGTTGCCCGCGAGGGAGGCGACCTGCGCAGATCCATACTCCGCGCCGTTATCGAGATAGACCGCGCTCAAAGAGCCGGTTTTCTCGTCGAAGGAGAAGTCCTTCACCGCGCCCAAAATGTTGCCCGCGCTTGAAAGCACCGTGGCGCCCAGCATGAAAAAGCCCTTTTCGACGGCCCGGAGGATATCGGCGGATTCGTAGAGCTTTTTCGCGTTTTCCACGGTGCCGGTCACGACGTAGTTCACGCCGATGCCTACGATATCGCCGAGATTGACGGCACGAAACTCATAGCCCGCGCTGTTTTTCAGGATGAGATATTCCACACTTCTCGCCCCGGCGTTCACCATGATATCCTGAACGACGCCGCTCTCGCGGCCCTCCTTGATGCCCATGACTTTAAGGCCGAGCACTTCCGACGACTTTTTCATGTTTTTTCCTCCTATGTTGCTCTTAATATCCCAATCTTGCTTTTATTATCATAATACATAAATCATAATACATAAATGCAAAATTTGTAAGTATCTGCGTGAAAAAATACGCTTATTTTATCACTTCGCTCGTGCCGATCATTACGGTCCCCTGCACGGAGCGGAAATGGTCGTGCGAAATGAGCTCGCTGCGGTACACCGCGCCGCCCTTGAGGTAGTGGCGGTACACCAACACCTCGTAGCCGGGCCTGCTCTTCACCTGCGTTTTGCTCGCGCCCACGGCGAGCTTATCGGTATAGATAACCTGAGGCGCGGGCGTTTCCGTTTGGTTGACGATGCGGTTTTCCACTACGATCTCCTCATCCTCCCCGAGGGGCTGCCCGTAGAGCTCCACGGAAACAACGAGGTCCTTAAGCTCCGCCACGACATAAATGGGGTATGCGGAGCGGTTTTTGATCTTAAGGTCTTTGTTGTTCCAGTTGAGCGTGGCGTCGAGACCGATGGGGAGATAATCGGACGGCCACGTATGGTGTACGCGCTCCACGATCTCCATATCCGCAAGGAGCGCGGCGTTATACAGCGTACCCGCGAGCTGGCAGATGCCGCCGCCCACGTCGTCGGTAAGCTGTCCGTCCACGATAGCGGGCGCCACCGTAAAGCCCTTTTCGGCGGTGCGCTGTCCCACGATCCCGTTGAGCGAAAGGGTTTCGCCCGGCCCGATCACCGCGCCGTTCACGGCCTCGCACATGAGCTCGATGTTTTTGTTGCGGTTTTTATTATCGGTGGCGAGGGTGCGAAACTGCACAATAAGCGCCGTGTTTGCCTGCAGCTCGGCCATCGTGACCTCGGGCTCGATATCCTCCGCGTATTCGCCGGATACGTCGAAGGGGCCGTAGTCGCCGCTCAAAATGCGGCCCTCCAAGGCGGCGCATATCGCTTCGGTATGCGCGGCGACGCCGCAGCGCTCGGGCGTATAGGCGAAGCTTCGCGCCGCGGGGTCGAAGGTCACGGAGGCGTTCATCATGTCCCGCGCGTTTTCGTTCAAAAACGCGCCTACCGTTTCCACCAGCATTTCCTTATCGACGGAGATGTTGGAATTAAGCTTTAAGGCATCCTGGGTGCTGTCGAAATCGGCCAGCAAGTCGCCGCTTTTGTTATAGGTATAGGCGACGTTGAGCACTTCGTCGGCATTGCCGCTGACGCCGAGCTCCGAGGCGCTAAATTCCCGCGCTGCGCCGTTGAAGCTTACCGTGATGCGGATCGCGTCGAGCCTTTCCCGCTCCGAAGCGAGCACCAGGCCGCTTCCCGCCTCTTTGCTCATACCGCTAAGCTCGATGCCATCGACGCTCGTTCCCTGCGCGAAGACGCTTCTTTTCACGACGCCGCCGATGCCCCCGTACACGCCGAGAAACATCGTTGCCAGCGCGACGGAGATAACGACGACCGCGTTTACGACAGCCACCCACACCGGGCGTCCCTTTTGCCGTTCGCTTCTTGCAGGTTCTCTCATAATCCCTTTTCTTTCAACAGCTTCATAATGATAAGAAGCTGGCGTTTTTCCTCATCGGAAAGCGCGAGGCCGCTGTTGAGCAGCGCGAACAGGCTCGCGAGCGCCTCGTCGTAGCGCCGCTTTGCCACGAGCGATTTGACCTCGGCCATCGCCTCATCCTTGCGCCGCGCCGCGTCGTCCGCATCGGGCTCCGGTGCGAAGGCAGCGGCGGCCACCGGCTCAGGTTCAAGCACGGGTTCGGGCTCGGGAGCGATCTCGGGCTCGGGAGCGGGTTCCTCGGCCGCAGGTTCTCCGAATTCGGGTTCGGGCTCAGCCCCGGGTTCGGCCGCCGGCTCAAGTTCAAGCACGGGTTCGGGCTCGGGCGCGATCTCGGGCTCGGGCGCGGGTTCCTCGGCCGCAGGTTCTTCAAATTCGGGTTCGGACACGATCCTGGGCTCAGGCGCAGGCACGTATTCCTCCGCTTCGGCA
>JAJFTZ010000020.1 GCA_021372675.1 Eubacteriales bacterium | reverse complement strand
GCGCGGCATACCGTCGGGCGCGTCGGCAAGGTAAAAGCGCACGCGCTGCCAGCCCGCGACGCGCGCGTTATCGGCGGGCGTCACGCTGACGCCGGAAAGCGAAAACAGCTCCGCGATGCTTTCACCCTCGAACCCGCCCTCGCTCTTTAAAAGTGCGCCGCGCTTTTGCCACATATCGGGCGAGGCCACGGTGTAGGAGATGTTTTCCCCCTCCGACAGCGCTTTGATGCGCCGCGCCGCCTCGTCGGCGCGCACGCGCGTAACATACAGCTCGCGGTAGGTGAATACGCGGCCCTCCGGCCCCACGGCATGCCAGAGCACGGCGCACGGGTCGTTGTAGCCCCAATCGACCGAGCGGAACCGCTTCCACCATTTGGGTATTTCAAAAGGCGTTACAACATGCTTTTGGCGGCTGAATTCCGCGAAGTATTGGCCCGCGAGGGCATCCCAATCCCCGTCTAAATGTGCGCGCCTGAGCGCCTCGGGCAGGGCTTGAAGCTGGCGCACGTAATCCGGATCGGCGTTTAAGAGCGCTGCGTTATCCCACACGCGCGCGGGGATAAACGCGTAGTCCTCCGCGCGCTCGTCCGCGCGGTAAACGCGATCGACGAAGAGCCGCTTCACCCACGCGTGTCCCACGCCGCCGGGGTTGCAGGTGTAGTACATGCGCGGCTTCACATCCGTGCGCGTGGTGCGGTTGCAGGTGGCGAGAAAGCGCATCTGCTCCTCAGTGAAATGCGTGGCCTCCTCGAGGCCGATCACGTCGTACTCCTGCCCCTGGTATTGGTATACATCCGTTTCCGCGTCGCAATAGCCGAGCTTCAGGCGCGCGCCGTTTGGAAATTTGAACACGCGCTCGCTCGCGTTGTAGTTTGCGGCGCCGTTAAGCTCGCGGAGAAGCGGCAGCACGTGGTTTTCGCGCAGCTCGTTGAGTGTGCGCCGAAGCAGCAGAACGTTGAGCGACGGATAGCGCAGCGCCATCAGCACGAGCTTGCGGCGCATGGCCCAGCTTTTGCCGCCGCCGCGCGCGCCGCCGTAGGCCGTGTGCCGGGCGCGGCTCAAAAAGAATTCCTCCTGTCTTGCGTTGGGTATGCCCCTGAGGAGCAACGTTTTTTTGATGGTTATCCCTCCCGGTTTCCATACACAAAAGCCGCGTCCTCTCGGACGCGGCATCGGGCGGCAATCTTATAGGAGACGGAGGTTTGCCTCCCTTCCCCTATAAAAAGTATAGCCGTATAAAACCGCGCTTTCAAGTGCGCCGTGTCAGCAAAAAACGGGCGCGGTTTGTGCAACTTGGGCAGTTTTAGTACCGTTTTCGTCCCTGGCCCGCGTTTTCCGGATTGACTTCGCTTTGCGGCCAGGCGTATGATGAAAACGAAAAACATGAACGTTTGTTCGAAAGGAGAAAGCAATGAAAGCATTGACAGAGATAGAAAACCGCATGGTGCTTGGGGGCGCCCGGCCGCGCGGCGCGGGCTCCAGGCCCACAAAGCGGGAGGAAACGGCAAGCACCTACGCGGCAACGGAAAGAAGGCTGTACGCCATTCCTATATTGCGCGAGCGCATCGCGGACAGCCGCGAGGAGCTTGCGGAGCTGGAGACGCTGGGCATAGAGGCGCTTCGGGAGCATTCGCTCTCGCTCGTGAGGATATTGAGGCCCGGCATAAGGCTGACGCCGGAGGAGGTGCACGCCGCGCAGCTTGCCGAGCTCCGCGGCAGGCTTGCCGCGGATGAGCGGGAGGTGAAAAAGGTGCAGGTCGCGCTTACCTCCATCGAGGACGACCCCTACTACAGGACGGTAGAGATGAAGTACTTCAGGAACGCGCGCGACGCCGAGGTCGCCGAAAAGCTCTGCTGCGACCCAAGCACCGTGCGCCGCAACCGTCTGCGCCTCGTACAAAGGCTCGCGCTGCGGCTGTACGGGGCAAACGCGCTGTGAAGGTCACACTAATGGCTTGCGAGCCGCTTGTGCGAGGCCCTTCGGGGTTTTTGCGCATCCGCCCCCCGGGTCTTTACGTCCGGTATAGCCGGCGCCCTAACGCCCGGCGCAGCCGGAATAAAGCCTAAGGGCAAAAATAACGCCGAGCATAGCGCGCAGATCCGAACCCGGCCACAAAAGCGTAGGGCGCGCCATAGCTTTAGAGCGATCACATAAAAGAGCTGCCGGGGGGAAACCCCTCGACAGCTCAAATTTTTATAGGTTGCCGCTATTCAGGCACGGCGAGCCCATATTCCTCGTACAGCGCCGCGAGGGAGCCGTTTTCCTTCATTTCGGCGAGCATGAGGTTGAAAAGCTGCGCGTAGGCGGGGGAATCCGTAGTGCAGGCCATGGCGTAGCTCACGCTGCCGAGCGCGGCGGGAGAAACGGAAAACGCGTAGCTCTCGCGGTATTTCGCGATGTAGATATCCGTCATCACCGCGGCGCCGATGGAGCCGGATTGAAGCGCGGTGAGCATATCGTCGTAGGAGGCAAAGGTCTTGATCTGCACCCCGTCGCCGTGATGCGCCGTCACATAGGCCGTAAGGAGCTTCTGGCCGGCGGAGGGCAGCTTGTCGCCGGAGGAGGAGCCCATCCACGGCGCGGCCTGTATGCAGCCTACGGTAAGGTTGTAAATAGGCTCGTTTTCCTTCCCCTCGGGCATCAAAAAGCGTGCGGGCTCGCTGAAGTAAGCGTCGGAATAGAGGTATTTGGTGGAGGCATCCTTTTCTAATAGCGCGAGCGCCACGTCGATGGTCGCGTCGTCGAGGCGTGCACCGGCTGTGAAGGAGGTAACGCTTACGAGCTTCACGGCGGCCGATCCCGGGATACCGGGCAGCATGCGCGCGCCGAGCGCGCGCGCGAGCGCGGCTTCAAGGCCGTCGCCGTTATCGGAAAAGCCCGGTATGCCGTCGCGGACGCCCACGCGGAGTATGCCGCGCGCCTTCACGTTTTGTATTTCCGCACTCGACATGAGCTGCGGCTCCGGGCGCGAGGCCACGATGAGGATGAGCAAAAGCGCGGCGGCGCCGACGCCGATCAGGACGCTCCTAAGAAGCTTGCCTTCGTCGCCAAAGAGGGTGAAGCGCTTATGCCGCGTGGGGGGCTTTACCCGTATGCGCGGCGGTCGTCTTGTTCTCATATGAGAGATTATAGCCCAAGCCCCGTCGCGTTGACAAGTAAACAAGAATCGGCGTATAATGAAAAGCCAATCCTAGGCGATAAAACGGCTATCAGAGGTAGATTTTTATGCGGAAACTGACGTCCGGCGAGCTGCGCGAGCTATATCTCGATTTTTTTAGGAGCAAGGGACATGCCATCATCTCCTCCGCGTCGCTGATCCCGGAAAACGACCCCACGGTGCTGTTCACCACCGCTGGCATGCACCCGCTCGTGCCTTATTTAATGGGCGCGGCGCACCCCGCGGGCAAGCGCCTCGCGGACGTGCAAAAGTGCGTGCGCACCGGCGACATCGACGAGGTGGGCGACTCTTCGCATTGCACCTTCTTTGAAATGCTCGGCAACTGGTCGCTCGGCGATTATTTTAAAAAAGAAAGCATCGCTTTTTCCTGGGAGTTTTTGACCGACGAAAAGTACCTCGGCATCCCTGAGGATAAGCTTTATTTCACTTGCTTCGAGGGCGACGCGGACGCCCCGCGCGACACCGTTTCCCACGATTGCTGGATGGAGCACGGCGTGGCCCCGTCGCACATCTTCTACCTCGGCAAGCGCCACAACTGGTGGGGCCCGGCGGGGCTTACCGGCCCCTGCGGCCCGGATACCGAGATCTTCTACGACACGGGCAAGGAAAAGTGCTCGGAGGGCTGCGACCCCTCCTGCCCGTGCGGCAAATACCTCGAAATTTGGAACAACGTGTTCATGGAATTCAACAAGGTGGGCGAGGGCAAATTTGAACCGCTCGCGAAGAAGAACGTGGATACGGGCATGGGCCTCGACCGCACCGTCGCCACCTTGCAGGGCGTGGAAAGCGTATACGATACCGACGCGTTTACGGGCATCATCCAAACCATCGCCCGCCTGAGCGGCAAAAATTATAAGGATAGCGCGCAAACCATAAAGGCATTTCGCATCGTGGCGGATCACATCCGCTGCGCGGCGTTCATGCTCGGCGACCCGCGCGGCGTAACGCCCTCTAACCTCGATCAGGGCTATATTTTAAGGCGGCTCATCCGCCGCGCCATCCGCTACGCGATGCAGCTCGAGATGCCCGAAAACAGCCTCGGCACGGTCGCCGAAGCGGTGATCGCGCAGTACGGCGGCTTTTACAATGAGCTCAACGACAACAAAAAGAAGATACTCGACGAGCTTTCCCGCGAGGAAAGCCGCTTCCAGCAAACGCTCAAGAAGGGCATGCGGGAGTTCGAGCGCGAAAAGGCTGGCTTTAAGGACGGCCGCATCGACGGCGTATCCGCCTTCCGCCTGTACGATACCTTCGGCTTCCCCATCGAGTTCACACAGGAGATGGCCGCGGAAAACGGCCTTACCGTAGACGTGGAGGGCTTCCACAAGGCGTTTGAGGAGCACCAGCTCAAATCGCAGGCGGGCTCGGAGCAGCGCTTCAAGGGCGGCCTTGCGGACGCGGGCGAGCAGACCGCGCGCCTTCACACCGCCACGCATCTTTTGCAGGCGGCGCTTCGCAAGGTGCTCGACGAAAGCGTTTCCCAGCGCGGTTCGAACATCACCGCCGAGCGGCTGCGCTTCGATTTCAACTTTGAGCGCAAGATGACCGACGAGGAGCTCAAAGAGGTGGAACGCCTCGTCAACGCGGCCATCGAGGCGGATATAAGTGTTGTGTGCGAAGAGATGACCGTAGAGGAGGCCAAGGCCTCCGGCGCCATCGGCCTGTTCGGCGATAAGTACGGCGAGCGCGTGAAGGTCTATTCCGTGCCGGGCTACAGCAAGGAAATATGCGGCGGCCCGCACGCGAAGCGCACGGGCGAGCTCGGTAAATTCATCATCAAAAAAGAAGAGGCTTCGAGCGCCGGCGTGCGCCGCATCAAGGCGGTTTTGGAAAACTGAACTCAACTTCGAACAGCTTATAGAGCAAGTGACCCTATGGGTCACTTGTTTCGGAAAGGGAGGAGTTTCTATGAGCCAGAGTGCCGACCGCTTCACCTACGACTGGCAGATCGACGGCGACGACGCGGTGTTCAGCGCCGATCTCTCGCTCTACGAACGCGCGCCCGATCCGAACAACAGCGTTTTATTGTACATGAACTGCGCGGCGAAAGCGGCCGGGAAGCCGCTCGACGATAAGTTGGAGCGAAGGGCCGAGGGCGTTTTGAAGAAATGCCTGAAAGCGCTGCCCTTGCTGTGCGCGGGCTTTATACGCACCTCGGACGCCAAACAGTTTTACTTTTACGCACACGCGCCCGAGGGGCTTAACACGCTCGAGGCTATCGCGCAAAAGGAGCGCGGGCTTTACTGCCGCGCGGGAATGCAATTGGAGCCCGAATGGCAAACGTATTTGAGGCTTCTCTACCCGGACGCGGCGAAGCTCCAAACCGAGCAGAATCGCCACCACTTGGCGCTTTTAAAAAAGCACGGCGACAACGCCGCCGCCGCGAGGCGCATACGCTTCCACGTATTTTTCCCCTCGGAGCCCATCGTAAAATACTTTGGCGAGGAGGCGCGGCGCATAGGCTTTGCCGTGGGCGACCAGGAATTTGCCTCGGAGCTTGAAAACCCCTACGGCGTGGCGCTCCACAAAATATCCGCGCTCGACAAAAAGTCGATCGATCGCCTCACCACCGAGATCATCCGTCTCGCGGAGGGCTACGAGGGTATGCTTCGCGACTGGGACTGTCAGCTTATGCCGAAAAAGCCCGTGTTTTAATTTTGTACCGATTTGCCATGAACTTGATATAACGGTTCCAAACGGTTGCCATAATTTTTGCCTACCATAATAGCTGTCAGGCCGGTGTACGCCGCCTTGACGGCTTTTTTATTAGCGTTTTACGGGAGGCAAAATGGAGCCGAGACATGAAATAAAGCTCGCCATCAACGAGGAAGACCGCGTGATATTGCGGCAGGGCTTAAGCGCCGTAATGACGCGGGACGCGAACGCGGGTGCGGGCGGGCGTTATAAGGTAAGGAGCCTTTACTTCGACAACTTCGACGACAAGGCCCTACGGGAAAAGCTCGAGGGCGTGGACGGCCGCGAAAAATTCCGCCTGCGTTGTTATAACGACGATCCTTCCTTGATCCTGCTGGAAAAAAAGAGCAAAACACGCGGGCTTTGCAAAAAATACCAGTCGCGCCTTACGGAGGAGGAGGTACGGCGCCTCCTTAACGGCGATACGGCCTTTTTGCTCGCGGGCGACGCGCTCCAGCGTGAGCTTTACGCGAAGCTCAAAACCGAGCAGCTAAGGCCCCGCGCGATTGTGGACTATATGCGCGAACCTTTCGTTTGCACGGCGGGCAACGTGCGCGTAACCATCGACAGCGACATCCGCACGGGGCTTTACAGCCGTTCGTTTTTCGACGCGGCGCTCCCTACCGTGCAGGCCGGGGACACAAAGCACCTCCTCGAGGTGAAGTTTGACGCTTTTCTTCCCGACGTGATCCTAAACGTGCTGCAGATCGGCTCGCGGCGCGCCGCGGCGTTTTCAAAATATGCCGCGAGCCGCATGTTCGGCTGATTTATAGAAAAATACCATAACCCGACAGAAGGAGAACACAACCATGACCTTTAGCGACATCTTCAACTCCAGCTTCCTCGAAAACGTGGACGCGGTATCCCCCATCGACATGGCGATCGCGCTCGCGCTGGCGTTTGCCATCGGCCTTTTCATCTTCTTCGTGTACAAGAAAACCTATAAGGGCGTGATGTACTCGGAGAGCTTCGGCATCACGCTCATCGCCCTCACCATGATCGGCACGCTCGTAATTTTGGCGGTCACAAGCAACGTGGTGCTCTCGCTCGGCATGGTGGGCGCGCTCTCCATCGTGCGCTTCCGCACTGCCATTAAGGATCCGCTCGATATCGCGTTTTTATTTTGGTCCATCGCGGCGGGCATCGTGCTCGCGGCGGGGCTTATACCTCTCGCGGTGTTTGGCAGCGTCCTCATCGGCGTGGTTTTATTGCTGTTCGTGAACCGCAAATCGGGCGACTCGCCCTACATCGCGGTCGTTGCCTGCGAGAATTCCGAATCCGAGGCGGCCGCGCAGAAATACATCGCGGAGCATGTGAAAAAAAGCGTGGTCAAGAGCAAGTCCGTATCGAAAAGCGGCGTGGAGCTCACGGTGGAGGTGCGCCTTAAGGAGGCGGATACCACCTTCGTCAACGGGCTATCGGCGCTTGATGGCGTTTCGAGCGCCGTGCTCGTAAGCTACAACGGCGACTATATGAGCTAGGAAAAGCAGCTATGTTAAAGCATCGTTTCATCAATTTTATATGTATCGCGGTCGTCGTCGCGGCGCTTATATTTACGGTGCTGTTTTCCTACACGCCGCTGTTCGGCATCGAAGCGGCTCAAAGTAAGCTCCAATACGCCGACAAGCTGTTTGACGATAGCGTGGTGCACGCGCTCGATATTTCGGTGGATACGGACGATTGGGCCGGGCTCATCGAGAGCGCGGGCGATAAAGAATATGTCATGTGCAACGTGACCATCGACGGGGAGCGCTTTTCAAGCGCCGCCGTACGCGCCAAGGGCAACACCTCGCTTTCGAGCGTGAGCGGCATGGGCGGCGAGCGCTACAGCTTCAAGGTGGAGTTCGACCACTACGAGGACGGGCTTACCTATTACGGGCTCGACAAGCTGTCGCTCAACAACCTCATCTTTGACAAAACCTACCTCAAGGACTACCTCGTCTACGACATGATGGACTATATGGGCGTGGATGCCCCGCTCGCAAGCTTCGTGCTGATGACCGTAAACGGCGAGCCGTGGGGCCTCTACCTCGCGGTGGAGGGCGTGGAGGAGGCGTTTGCCGAGCGCAACTACGGGCACGACTACGGCGGCGAGCTCTACAAGCCCGACAGCATGAGCATGGGCGCGGACGGCGAAGGGAACGACCTCGACAACGCCGGTAACGGCGGCTTCCGCATGGAGATGCCCGACGCGGGCGACCTGCCAGAAGGCTTCAGCTTCCCCGGCGGTTCGGAATTCTCCGGCTCCGGCGACGCGGCGCAAGGCGATACCGCAACGCCCGGCGCCGAAGCAAGCAGCGGCGAAACCAACCCGCGCGGCGGCTTTAACGGCAACGCGGGCGGCTTTCAGAACGGCGGCTTCGGCCGCGCGTCCTCCGGCGACGTGGCGCTCGTGTATACCGACGATCTCATCTCGAGCTATGCGAATATCTTTGGCGGCGCGATCTTCGACGACGTGACGGACGCCGACAAGCACAGGCTCATCTCCTCGCTCAAGGACCTCAACGCGGGCGAAAACCTCGAGAAAGTTCTGGACGTGGAGGAGGTTTTAAAATACTTCGTGGTGCATAACTTCTCGCTCAATTTCGACAGCTACACGGGGAGCCTCATGCACAACTACTACCTCTACGAGGAAAACGGACGGCTTTCCATGATCCCGTGGGATTATAACCTCGCGTTCGGCTCGTTCAATATGGGCGGCATGGGCGGCGCGGCAACCACGGACAGCGCGACGAGCCTCGTCAATTACCCCATCGACACGCCCACCTCGGGCGCGGCGATCGAAGACCGCCCCATGCTCGCGGCGCTTCTCAACAACGAGGAATACTTGGCGCTCTACCACGAATACTTCGACGAATTTCTCAGCGGCTATTTTGAAAGCGGGCATTTCGAAGAATTGATGGAGCGCGTGGTCGCCCTCATCGACCCCTACGTGCGAGAGGACGCCACCGCGTTTTACACCTACGACGAGTTCACAGCGGGCGCGGAAGCCTTAAAGGAGATTTGCCTGCTCCGCGCCCAAAGCGTCCGCGGCCAGCTCGACGGCACGATCCCCGCGACGAGCGAAGGGCAAAGCGCGGACTCCTCCGCCCTCGTGGACGCGAGCGGCATTTCGACCACCGACCTGGGCTCCATGACGGGCATGATGGGCGGCATGCGCGGTGAAAACCAAAACGGCCTCACCAGGCCCGAAAGCGCGCAGGGTGAAGACGACACGCAAGGCCAACAAGGCGGCTTTACCCCGCCCGACGGCGCGCAGATGCCAAACTTCGGCCAAAACGGGAGCGGGCGCGGGCAATGGAACGGCGCGCCGCAAAGCGGCGGCGCGAGCGGCACGGCGCTTTGGTGGCTCTTTGGCTCCGGCGCGCTGCTCCTTGGAGGGCTTGTTTTCGCGGCGCTGTATAAAAGGCGGAAAGGGTAACGAAAAAGCTATACGATACGGCCGCGGCGCAAAAACGCCGCGGCCATGCTATATGCTTCCATATGGGCGGTCATCTATCCTCCTTAAGCACCCCATACCAGTAAACGTCGGCCCATTTGCCGCCGTTGTCGCGGGTATGGAGCCGGAAAACCCCCTCCGGCTTCATGCCGAGCTTTTGCATAAGGGAAGCGGATTTCACGGGGTCAATGGTTTCGGCGACCACCTTATGAAGCCCCAGCCGCGAAAAGCCGTAGTCGATAAGCGCCCTGCTCGCCTCGTAGGCGTAGCCCCTGCGCCAAAAGCTCCGGTTGTAGATCCAGCCGATCTCGTAAATACCCTCCGCCTCGCCCGGCATCTGCTGGAAAAGAGCGTGTCCGATCATTTTGCCGGATCGCGTTTCCACGACCGCGTAGGCGATGGGGCGGTCGATAAAAAACCGCAGCTGATGCGCCGCCTTCTCCCTGTCGTAGGCGGGTTCGCATTGCTCCATCACGATCGGATCGGAGAAGATTTCGTAAAAATCGTCCAGATCGCGGGGCTCGTAGTTTCTTATCAGCAGACGTTGCGTTTGCAAACGCATGGGCCCGCCGTTTCGCGCGCTCATTCGCCCGCACCGCTCCCGTTTTCTTTTTCTCGTTCCTTCTCCTCGGCGCGTTTTTTTAACCATCCGTTGACGCCCGCGCCCACCAACAGGCCCACGAGGCCGAACATTATGGGAACATAAGAGGCGGTGCTCACGGCGGAGCCGAGAAACAAAAACAAAAGCCCGCAGACCAGCATGAGGAGAACGCCGCGGTCGCGCTTATTGGAGCCGCGCCGGGACGGCGCTTTCGGCTCGAGCCTTTTTACCGGCGCGCGAAGCTCGCACGGCTCATTGGGGTCGAGCTTCGCGTAAAGCTCCACCTCCGCCGTGCCGAGGTGTCCGTAACCGGAAGAAAAAAACCATTTGTCGTAAATTTCCGCCCAGCGAGCGCGCACGGCGTCGTGCGAAGCGCTTTCGCAATCGAACGCGGCAAAAAGCCCGCCCGGTATCGTGAGCGTCTCCATACCTTCGGGCGCCGCTTCCTCGGTTTCCATGCAAACGTAAAAATCGTAGCCGTCGTTTACAAAATTCGTGCTCACGCCCAAAATGGGGCCGTCGCCGAGGCTTTGAAGCGCATCGAGCCGCCCGCCGTCTTCAAGCTCCTTCCAAAATGCGGCCGCGATCCTTTGCCGCTCCTTCATTTTGCCGCGGATCATGCGTTTAAAGCCGACCGCGCGGATCTCGGGCTGCTCGATGAGCCGGTGGGCGATCGCGTTGTGAGGCTGTTCCAAGGCTTTTCTCCTTTGCGTGAAATGATTTGCTCTATTATAGCATACCTAGCGCGCGTAAAACTGTTTTTGCGCCGCGTTTGTTGAAATGAAACATGCGCCGTGCTATGCTTTACCATATGAAGAAATGTGGCATCCTCATCGTAAACGCCTTCATCGGCGGCGCCGGGTTTACCGACGCCTACGAAAGGCTGTGCGCCGCCATGCGCCGCAGGGGCGTTTCGCTCGTTCTGAAAACCAACGCCGAGCTTTTGCTCGACGCGTCGAGCGGCGGGCTTTTGAGCGCCGTAAGGCCCGATTTTGCCATCCTCTGGGATAAGGACGTGCGCCTCGGGCTGCAGCTCGAGCGCATGGGCGTGCGGCTTTACAACAGCGCCCGCGCCGTCGCCGTGTGCGACGACAAGGCGCTTACGCATATCGCGCTAGGGGGCAAGCTCCCCATGCCCAAAACCGTGGTCGCCCCCTTCACCTACCCAAACGCGGGCTACGGCGGCTTCTCGTTTTTGCGCGAGGCGGAGAAGCACTTATCCTATCCGCTGGTAATCAAGGAATGCTTCGGCTCCTACGGCGCGCAGGTGTACCTCGCGCGTTCCGCCGCCGAGGCCGAAGCGATCTTAATAAAAACCGCCGAAAGGCCGGTGCTTCTTCAGGAGTTCATTGCGGAAAGCGCGGGCACGGACATCCGCGTGATCGTTGTGGGCGATAGGGCCGTAGCCGCCATGCGCCGCACGAACCGTGCGGACTTCCGCGCCAACCTAGCTAACGGGGGCACGGCGCAGAGCCATACGTTGAGCGCGGAGGAGGAAGCGCTTGCGGTTTCAGCCTCACGGGAGCTAAAGCTCGATTTCTGCGGCGTGGACCTTTTGCTTTCCAAATCCGGCCCGCTTTTGTGCGAGGTCAACTCCAACGCGCAGTTCAAGGGTATTTTAAGCTGCACGGGCGTGGACGCGGCGGAGCATATCGCGGAGCACGTGCTGCGCCAAGAGGGCTTACTATGAAAGGCGCGCTCTTTTACGAGGGCTTCGAGGCGGAGCGGAACAGGTATTACATCGACCTTTACTTCAAGGCCTGCGAGAAACGCGGCATATCGCTTCGCGTCTTTCTGCTTGAACGGCTTTCCTTCGGCGTGCGCGATCACGAGCCGTTCCTTTTCTACGACGGCGCGCCGTTTGAATTGCCCGATTTCGCCGTAATGCGCCTAAGGGAGCCTCTCCTTTCGCGCCAGCTCGAGCGCATGGGCGTAAAAGCCTTCAATTCAAGCGCGGTATGCGAGCTTACAAACGACAAGCGGCGCACCTACCAGTTTGCGCAAACGCTCGGCCTCCCCATGATGGACACCTGGTTTTTGACGCAAAACGGCGCCGTGCCCGCGCTCCCCTACCCGGTCGTTATAAAAAGCGCGCGGGGCTTCGGCGGGCACGAGGTAAGGCTTGCGCAGAGCGAATTTGAGCTTCGCGAGGCGATGAAGTCGTTTTCAAGCGAGGGGGCGGTGGCGCAAAGCCTCGCAAGCGACGCGGGCAAGGACCTTCGCGTGTACGTGGTGGGAAACAAGATCGCGTGCGCCATGCTCCGCACGTCAACGGGCGATTTTCGCAGCAACTTCGGGCTTGGCGGCAGTGCCGCGCCCTACGCGCTCAACGCGCGGGAAACGGATATGGTAAACCGCGTGCTCGAGCATATGGAGCTTGGGCTTGCGGGGATCGACTTCGTGTTCCACCGCGGCGAGGCGGTGTTCAACGAGATCGAGGACGTTGTGGGCGCGAGGATGCTCTACCGCTATACGGAGATCGACATCGTTGATAGGTACGTCGGGCATATCGCGGGCGCCCTTTCCTAGAGGCGCGTGAAAGCGCGTTTTGTGTCGCGTATGTGAAAATACCGCGGAAAATGCGGCCTCGCGCGTGCCGCGCGGCGGAAAAGGTTTATACTAAGCGCATGAAGCAGTTCTTAACAAAAAAGCACGCGTGGAAGCTGATCTTCGGGACGATCCTGTTCCTGTCGCTTCTTTTTTCGGTCGCGCGTATGGCGGTGAGGCTCGCCGAGGTGCCTATCTATACGGAGGCGGGCGGGCAGGGCCAAGTTAAGGCGGATTACATGCTCGGCCTCGTGCAATGCGCGCTGGGGCTTGTAGTGATGTTTGTACCGTCCTTCCTCGCAAAGCGGTTTTCTTTGAGCATCCCCAATTACATGTATGTGCTCTATTACATTTTCCTCTACTGCGCGGTGTATTTGGGCGAGGTGCGGCGTTTTTATTTCCTCATCCCCGACTGGGATACCTATCTCCACACCTTCAGCGGCGCTATGCTCGGCGCCATGGGTTTTTCCATCGCCAGCATGATGAACGACGAAAAAAGCATACCCGTGCGCCTGAGCCCGGGTTTTTTGGCGTTGTTCGCGTTTTGCTTCGCGCTCGCGAGCGGAGCGGTATGGGAAATTTACGAATACACCGTGGACGCGGTCTTAAAGCTCAACATGCAAAAGTATATGACCGAGAGCGGAAGCATCCTTTCGGGCCGCGCCGCGCTCGCCGATACGATGGAGGATATGATCGTAGACGCCGCGGGCGCCTTGGTGATGAGCGTGGCGGGCTACCTTTCGATAAAGCTCAGGAAGAGGAACGCGGAACCGTAAAGGCATTTTTCTTTTGCACGCGGCGGGATGAAAATCCCGCCGCGCGATTTTTACACGCTCTCTTGCCCCGCGTTCGCGGCGATCTCGCGGAGGCCCGCGAAGCCCTGCTCCAGCTCCCCGTCCGAGGGGATATGGTCGGTGAGCCGCCCCTCGTTGTAGGCCGCGTAGGCGGCCATATCGAAATAGCCCGTGCCGCTGAGGTTAAAAAGGATAACGCCCCTTTCGCCGCGCTCCTTAAAGGCCATGGCCTCGTCGATGGCGGCGGCGATAGCGTGCGCGGATTCGGGCGCGGGAAGTATCCCTTCCGCGCGGGCGAAGTGCTTCGCGGCCGCAAACGCCGCGTTTTGCGGTACGGCCACCGCCTTATCGATGTAGCCGTCGTGATAGAGCTTGCTCAAAACGGGGCTCATGCCGTGGTAGCGAAGCCCGCCCGCGTGGATGGGCGAGGGCAGAAAGCCCGAGCCGAGCGTGTACATTTTGGCGAGCGGCGTCACGTGCCCCATATCGCAGAAGTCGTAAGCATATTTGCCGCGCGTGAGCGACGGGCAGGACGAGGGCTCCGCCGCCACGAAGCGCACCTTCGATTTGCCGCTCAGCCTCTCCGCCATGTATTCACACAGGATGCCGCCCAGGTTGGAGCCGCCGCCCGCGCAGCCGATCACCACGTCCGGGTATTCCCCCAATTGCTCCATGGCGCGCTTGGCTTCGCTGCCGATCACGGCCTGATGGAGGAGCACATGGTTCAAAACGGAGCCTAAAGCATAGCGCACGCCGCTTGTTGATACCGCCCTTTCCACCGCCTCGCTGATGGCGCACCCAAGGCTTCCGCCGCTTTCGGGGTCGCGCGCGAGCATCCTTTTGCCCACCCCGGTAAAGGGGCTTGGGCTTTCGATTACCTCCGCGCCGTAGGTTCTCATCACCTCGCGGCGATAGGGCTTCTGCTGCGCGCTTATCTTCACCATGAACACCGTAAGGTCGAGCCCGTAAAACGCGCAGGCCATGGAAAGCGCGGTGCCCCACTGCCCCGCGCCGGTCTCGGTCGCGAGGCCCTTTAGCCCCTGCTCCTTGGCGAAAAACGCCTGCGCCGCGGCGGAGTTGAGCTTGTGGCTGCCCGATGTGTTGCCCCCCTCGAACTTGAAAAATATCTTGGCAGGCGTATCGAGCTCCCTCTCAAGGTTGAACGCGCGCACGAGCGGCGAGGGGCGGAAGGTACGGTAATAATCCATCACCCCGCCGGGGATGGAGATATGGCGGTCGGTTTCGTTGTACTCCTGCTCCACGGACTGCGCGCAGAAAACCGGCAGAAGCTCCTCTTTTTTCAGGGGCTTTCCCGTGCCGGGGTTGAGATACGGGTCGTGCCGCTCCTTCATATCGACGCGGACGTTGTACCAATAATCGACCATCCCGCTTTCGGGGAGATTCACGCGATAGGGTTCCTTTTTCATGGCCGTTTCCGCCTTTCTCAAAATTATTTTTTCAAAACAAAAAAGCCCCCGTCCCACATAGGACAAGAGCCATGTTCGCTCCTGCGGTACCACCTAATTTGGCCGTAAAGGCCCTCTTGCTCCGCGCACGAACATGCGCGCTCCCTTGATAACGGGCGGAGGTCCCGTCAGCGCCTACTCAAAATCATAACGATTTTTTTCGGGCTGCCCTCGCGAGTCCATTCGGCTTCGGCAGCATGGCCGCATTCCCACCCTCGGCGGCTCTCTAAGCATGCTGTACGCGCTTACTTCTCTCGTTCGGCGGTTTTCTGCATTATATGAGCGCGCATGTGTTTTGTCAACAGGCAAATATAGAAAGCCCCGCTTCCCCCGCGTTGTTGACAGCGGCGCGGCGGCGCAATATCATTTGCATAGGGGTCATACGAAAGATGCATATACGCCGGAGGGGTAATGTATGGGAATTTTAGGTGTCGTGCTTTTGTGCCTTTTGGGGTTTGTCGCGCTTTTGCTCGCCGTCGCCGCCGTGCGCGCGGCGCGCGTAAAAGCATTAACGCCTGCGCCCGCGCCCGGGGAGGACGCCGGAGCCGCCGTGCGCTATGCGGAGGGGTTATCTATGCTGATCAAAATCCCCACCTTTTCGGCGACGGAGGACGAAGCCTCGCTCGCCCCCTTTTACGAGCTGCATAGGGCGCTGGAGATACTTTTCCCGCTCGTGCACGCGCGCATGGAGCGCACGGAGCTTAACGGCAACCTTATCTACCGCCTCAAAAGCGCGCATCCCGGGCGGGAGGCCGTGCTTTTGATGGGGCATCAGGACGTTGTGCCCGCCGCGGGCGAATGGAAGCATCCGCCGTTTTCGGGCGTCATAGAAAACGGCGTCGTTTACGGGCGCGGCGCGCTCGATTGCAAATGCACCGTGTTCGCGGAGTTCGCCGCCGTGGAGGAGCTTCTTCAAGAGGGCTTCGAGCCCCCCTGCGACCTTTATTTGACCACCTCCGTAGACGAGGAGACCTCGGGAAAAGGCGCAAGGCGCATCGCAGAGCATTTATGCGCGCAAAACGTGCGCCTCGCGCTGGTGCTCGACGAGGGCGGCGCGGTCATAGACGAGCCGATGACGGGCGTAGACAGGCCCTTCGCGATGCTCGGCATCACCGAAAAGGGTTATGCGGACGTAAACGCAACGGCAAAATCCGCGGGCGGGCATTCGAGCATGCCCCCGCGCAACACGGCGCTCGTGCGACTGGGCCGCTTCATGGCGGAGGTCGAGCGCAAATCCCCCTTCCGCCGTAAGCTTAGCCGCGAGGCGCGCGCCATGCTCGAGGGGATCGCACCTGCCATGCGCTTTCCCATGCGCTTTTTGCTTTCTAACCTTTGGCTTTTCAAGCCGCTCGTGATCGCGGTCATGCCCGCCGTTTCCTCCGCCGCGGGGGCGCTCCTTTCCACCACCTGCGCGTTCACCATGGCGCACGGCTCCGACGCGCCCAACGTTTTGCCCGCGGAAGCGACGGTGCTCGCGAACCTTCGCGTGTCGCACCACCAAAACGTGGCGGCGTCCGTCTCCGCCCTTGAAAGAATTGCCAAAAAGCACGGCGTGACGCTCGAGCCGCGCAACGCGCGCGACGCCTCGGCAATCGTTGATATCTCGGACAAAACGTACAAATACATCGAAAATTGCGCCCGCGAATGCTTCCCGGACGCGGGCGCGGCCCCCTACGTGATGACGGGCGGCACCGACGCGCGCTCCTACGAGGGAATTTCAAACGCCTGCATCCGCTTCTCGCCCGTGCGCATGACGCAGGCGCAGCTCAAGTCCGTGCACGCCGCCGATGAAAATATTTCCGCCGCCTCGCTCGCAGGCGCGGTGCGCTGCTACAAGCGCATTCTCAAAGGCGTCGGGGAGGCATTATGACAGGCGGCCCGTACTTTGGCGAGGGTATGCCGAAGCTCATCGTGCCCGTAGTAGGCGCGGAGCTTAACGAAGTTCTCGCGGGCACGAAGCTCGCGCTTGACGAAGGCGCGGACATCGTGGAATGGCGCGCGGATTTCTTCTCGGGCGTAAACGACCGCGCGGCGCTTGAGAACGCCCTTTTATCTTTACGCGAAACGCTCGGCGAGACGCCGCTTCTGTTCACGCTTCGAAGCGTTTCGGAGGGCGGCGCTTACGCGCACGGCGCGCAAAAGGCCGCGGAGCTTCTTATTTTTGCCGCCGAAAGCGGCTTCGCCGGTCTGGTGGACGTGGAATACGCGCCTTCGCCCGTACTCGCGGAGGCGACGGTCAAAAAGCTGAACGCGCTCGGCTCCGGGGCCGTCTGCTCCGCCCATCTGCGCGAAGGCACGCCTAAAGCCGGCGAGCTTTACGCGCTCCTTTGCTCCATGCAAAAGACGGGCGCGCAAGCGATCAAGCTCGCCGTAAAGGCAAAGAGCGCGGTCGATCAAAAGGCGCTTTTCGAAGCGGTCATGCGCATGAAATCGGACTTTCCCGCAACGGCTGTTATCGCCATGGCGCTCGGCGAGGCGGGGGTCATAAGCCGCGTCCTCGGCGAGGCGATCGGTTCAAGCGCCGTGTTCGCCGCCGCGCAAACGAAAACCGACCCCGGCCAGATAAGCGCGAAGAGCATGAAGGAAAACCTTTTTCTTTTCCATAAAACCTACTGCGCGGCGCGCGAGGCGGGGCTTGCCGCGTTTTCAAACGCCACGGCGCTCTACGCATTTTTGGGCGCGCCGCTTCGGCAGGCGCTTTCGCCGCGCATCCTAAACGCGCTTTTCGCAAAAAACAATCTGCGCTTTTTCTATTTTCCCGTCGAAACCGGGGCGGACGAGCTCGACACCGTTTTGAAGGGGCTTCGCATGGCACAAGTAAAGGGCTTCGCCGTGACAAAGCCGTATAAGACCGCCGTCTTAAGCCGCCTCGACGCGCTCGATGAAAGCGCCGCGCGATCAGGCGCGTGCAACACCGTTATGGAGCGCGACGGGAGCTGGATCGGCTACAACACCGATGGCGCCGCAGGCGTGGACGCGCTTATAAACGAGGCCCGCGTAAGCGTGCGGGACGAAGCCTTTTTGTGCGTCGGCGCGGGCGGCACGGCGCGCGCCATGTGCTGCGAGCTTGCGCTTCGCGGCGCGAAGCGCATCTTTATCTTCTCCCGCTCGAACGCCTGCGAGGCGCTTGCGGACGAATTCAACGCCCGCTTCCCCGGCGTGTTTTTCGCCGCGCGCACGAGCGAGGAAAGCTACCTTAAGGCCGCGCCGCAATGCGGGGTGATCTTGAACCTTTCGGGCTGCGGCATGTCGCCCAACGTAAACGATACCCCGTTCCCCAAGGTTGCGTTCGAGCCGAAGCACATCTGCTTCGACGCGGCGTACGACCCCTCCCCCACGCGCTTTTTGCGCGAGGCGCGGGAGGCGGGCTGCCGCACGGTGAACGGCCTCGGCATGCTGAACGGCACGGCAAAAAAGCAGCTCGCCCTATGGAGCGGCACTGCGGAAACGGAGGCAATATGAAGCGCTCCTGCGGCATCCTTCTCCATATATCCTCGCTCCCCTCGCCCTACGGCATCGGCACGCTCGGCAGGGAGGCGCGCGCTTTCGCGGACTTTTTAAAGGAGGCCGGACAAACCTATTGGCAGGTGCTCCCCGTTGGTCAAACGGGTTACGGTAATTCGCCTTACCAATCGTTTTCCACCTTTGCGGGCAACCCTTATTTTATCGACCTCGACGAACTCGCCGAAAACGGGCTTTTGACGCGGGGCGAGCTCGACGACGAAAGATGGGACGAAAACCCGCGGGCGGTAAACTACGGGCGCGTGTTCGAGCGTCGTTTTCGGGTGCTCCGCAAGGCGTTCGAGCGGGCAAAAATCCGCGGCCTTTCCGAGGCCGAGGCTTTTTTTGAGGAGAACGAAGCCTGGCTTGACGACTACACGCTGTTCATGGCGCTGAAGGCGCATCATAATATGCGCGCCTATGCCGACTGGGACGAGGACATACGCCTTAGAAGGCCCGAGGCGCTATCGCGTTACCGCACACTTTTAGGCGATGAAATGCGGTTTTACGCTTACCTCCAATACCTGTTTTTCAAGCAATGGAACGCGTTTCGCGCGTATGTGAACGGCCTTGGAATAAAGCTCATCGGCGATCTCCCCATTTACGTTTCGCCGGATTCGGCGGACGTGTGGGCCAACCCCGACTGCTTTAAGCTCGACGAAACCGCGCGCCCGACCGCCGTGGCGGGCGTTCCTCCCGATTACTTTTCCGCGACCGGCCAGCTTTGGGGCAATCCGCTCTACGAATGGGCGTACCATGAAAAAACCGGCTACGCGTGGTGGCTCGAGCGCGTTTCCGCCGCGGCGGGGCTTTTCGACGCGCTCCGCATCGACCACTTTCGCGGCTTCGAAAGCTATTGGAGCGTACCCTGCGGCCAGACAACCGCCGAGCGGGGCGTGTGGGAAAAGGGGCCGGGCATGGCGCTTATAAGCGCCGTCAAGGCGCGCTTCCCGGACCTCCCCGTCATCGCGGAAGACCTCGGCGTTATGACCGGCGCCGTGCGCGGGCTTCTTAGCGCGTCGGGCTTCCCCGGCATAAAGGTGCTGCAGTTCGCGTTCGATTCCGCCGGGGAAAACGACCATTTGCCCCATACCTATATGAAAAACTGCCTTTGCTGCACCGGCACACACGACAACGACACCCTCGCGGGCTGGCTCGCCGCCGCAAACGAAGCCGACCGCGCCTTCGCCGCGGAGTACCTCGGCCTAAACGAAAAAGAGGGGTTCCTATGGGGCGTCATCCGCGGCGGGCTTTCCTCCGCGGCCGATCTTTTCATCGCCCCCATGCAGGACTATCTCGGCCTCGGCACGGACTGCCGCATGAACCGTCCCTCCACGCCCTCCGGCAATTGGATGTGGCGCTTACTCGGCGGGGAATGCACCGGAATACTCGCAAAAAGACTCCGCCGCGCCGCTATGCTCTACGGCCGGGCGCGGGAAGAAGACCGATAGGGGTTATTTTCCGGGAAATATCCCGGCCTTATTTGTGTTCACCGTTTTTTCACAAACGCAAGCGGCTTTTTCGAGCAGTTCCCGAAAAGCCGCTTTTTAATAGGCAAACCAACCGTATTTATCGGTTGAAATCCTCCGCCTCTATTTTATAATTAAGGTAAGAGAGAATCTCGGCGCGCGGCTTTATCAGCCTGCGCCGTTTTTAAGGCGGAAAGAAAAATGTCATTCATTGAGCTCAAAGGCGTCACAAAGCGCTACTTTACCGGCAGCGTCGCGGTGAACGCGGCGGATCGCGTCGGCTTCGAAATCGAAAAGGGGGAGCTTGCGGTAATCGTGGGGCCGAGCGGCGCCGGAAAGACGACTGTGCTCAACATCTTAGGCGGTATGGACACCCCCGACGAGGGACTCATCCTCGTGGACGGCGAGGAGGTGAGCCGTTTCAACACAAAACGGCTTACCGCATACAGGCGCAACGACATCGGCTTCGTGTTCCAGTTTTACAACCTGATCCCCAACCTCACGGCGCTCGAAAACGTGGAGCTTGCCGCGCAGATCTGTAAAAATCCGCTCAGCGCGCTGGAAACGCTCGAAGCGGTCGGCTTGAAGGAGCGCGCGCTCCACTTTCCCGCGCAGCTATCGGGCGGCGAGCAGCTGCGCGTGGCCATCGCGCGGGCACTTGCCAAAAACCCCAAGCTCCTATTGTGCGACGAGCCGACCGGCGCGCTCGATTACGGCACCGGCAAGATCATCCTCGCGCTTTTGCAAAAGGCTTGCCGTGAACGCGGCATAACCGTAGTCGTCATCACGCATAACCAGGCTATCGCGCCCATGGCGGATCGCGTGATCGCCGTGCGCAACGGCAGTGCGGAAAGATGCACGCTGAACACGAACCCCACCCCTGTGGAGCGGATAGAATGGTGAACGAGGTCGGACCGGCCGTCTCCGCCGGAAAAAAGCGCGAAAAGGGGTTCCGCCGCGGCAGGCTTTTTACGCTGTTCCTTCGTCAAGTGCGCGGCTCGCTCGGGCGCTATCTTTCCATCGTCGTGATCACGGCTTTGGGCGTGGCGTTTTTTACGGGGCTCAGATCCATCGGCAGCGACATGCGCCTCACGGCCCAAGGATATTTCAGGGACACCTGTTTCATGGATATCCGCCTCCTCTCCACGGCCGGCTTTACCGAAAACGACCTCTCCGCCGTGCGCGGCATGGACGGCGTTTTGGAGGCGCTGCCCGCCTATTCCTGCGAGGCGCTCGCACAGGTGGGGAGCAAAACACCCGCTGTGCGTTTCCATTCGCTTGTGCCGGGCGGCACAAGGATGAACCTGCCTACGCTTACGGAGGGCCGTATGCCCGAAAAAAGCGGCGAGTGCCTGATGGATCCGTACTTCATGAAACAGACGGGGCTTAGCGTGGGCGACGCGGTGAGCTTCGTCGCGGGCGGCAACACGGAGTTAAGCGATATGCTCGCGACCGACCGCTTTACCATTGTGGGCGTTGCGGAATCGCCGCTCTATATCTCCTACGATCGCGGCGCGAGCACCGTGGGGAGCGGTGAGACCGACGCGTACTGCTATATTTTATTCGACGACTTCGCCTTTTCCGTATACACGGAGCTCGATTTGAGCGTTTCGCGCGGGTTTTTGATCGACCGCTATTCGGACGCTTACGATGCTGTGCTCGCTCCCGTCGAGGACGCGCTTGAGGTCATGGGCGGCGCGCGCAGCGAGCTGCGCTACGCGGAAATCGTTTCAGAGGGCCAAGAGGAGCTCGACGATGCCAAGGCGGAGGTCGCGGATGCGGAGCGGGAGCTTGCGGATGCCGCGCAGGAGCTTGAGGACGCTCGCAAAAAGCTGGACGACGGCTGGTCGGAATACTTCGACGCCGAGGAGACCTTTCTCAGGGAAATCAGCGATGCCAAGGCGAAGCTCAGAAGCGGGCGCAAGCAATATCAAAAGGGCGTTGCGGATTGTCAACAGGGTCTGATCGATTATGAGACGGCGGAGCGGGACGCTTGGACGCAGTATTACACGGCTGTGGAGGAGGTGCGCGCGGGCGCCGCAGAGTATGAGAGCGGCCTTGCCGCCTACCGGGAAGCGCACGGCTATTACGCAGCGCTCGACGGCGCGCTCGCGGGTGGTAACACGCCGCAGGCCGCCGCCGCGGTCGCGCAGCTTGCGCCAAGCGCCTCGAAGGTGGATAAAGACCTTGCCTCAGCGCTTTCCTATTATGCGAACGCTCCGAGCGACCAGACCTACGCCATAGCGCGGCAGGCGGTGGGCGGTTTCGGCGCATCGCTTTCGGAAAATAAGGCCAAGCTTGACGGCGCGGAAAAGAAGCTCGACAAGGCGGAGACGCAGCTCACGGACGCGCGCGCCCAGGTGGAGCAAGAGCTTGCCGACGCGAGGCTGGCGCTCGACGACGCCAAATCGGAGCTCGACGCGGCGCAGGCCGAGCTCGATAAAAACCAAAAAAAGCTCAGCCGTGCGGAACGCGACGGCCGGAAGAAGCTCGACGACGCGAAGAAGGAGCTTGAAGACGGCGAGGCGGAGTACGCCGACGGCAACGCGGAATACCTTGAGCAAAAGGCCGACGCGGAAATTGAGCTTGCGGATGCGCGCATAAAAATTGCGGACGGCGAACGGGAGCTTCGCGAGCTGAAGGTACCCGAGTGGTACGTGCTCGATCAGGATGAAAACCTTGGCTTCAACAGCTTCGAGCAGGATGCCGGGCGCATGGACGCGCTGAGCCGCGTGGTGCCGGCGATCTTTTTCCTCGTGGTGGCCCTCGTGGTGATGACCTCCATGACCCGCCTCGTGGACAACGACCGCTCCCATATCGGCACCCTAAAATCGCTCGGCTACTCCAAAGCCGCCGTTGCCTCCCTCTATTTGCTGTACGCGATCTCCGCATCCATTTTGGGCTGCGCGGCGGGTGCGTTTTGGGGGCCGGAGCTGTTCCCGCGCATCGTATTCAACGCCTACTCGGTCATGTACACGCTCCCAAAGCTCAGCGTGCGCTACGACGCCGGCCTCATGGTGCTTTCTGCGCTGATCGCCATCCTCAGCGCCGCGCTGCCCGCATGGCTCGTATGCCTTTCGAGCCTGAAAAGCACGCCCGCGGAGCTTATCAAGCCGCGGGCGCCACGCCCGGGCAAGCGCATCCTTCTCGAGCGCATCACGTTTTTATGGAAGCGCGTCAGCTTTTCGGAAAAGGTATCCCTGCGCAATCTTTTCCGCTATAAGAAGCGCTTTTTGATGACCGTATTCGGCGTCGCCGCATGCACGGCGCTCATGTTTACGGGCTTTGGTCTTAACGACGCCATCACCCTCATCCTCCCCAAGCAATTCGGGGAGCTGCAAAGCTACGACGTGAGGCTGGCCCTCGCCAAAAACCCCTCCGACGCGGAGCGAAATGCCGTCAATCGTGCCATCCAAGGCAACCCGGGCATCACCTTGAGCACCTCGTTCCTGCAAAAGAACATGGATATCACCGAAAACGGCTCCACCATGACCGCCGTGCTTACCGTGCCCTTGTCCCCCGATACCTTCCCCGCTATGATATCCCTGCGCGAGCGCGTATCGGGCGCGGCGCTCTCTCTTGATGACGGCGGCGTTATCGTGACCGAAAAGCTTGCGGATATCCTCTCGGTGAGGATTGGCGACACCTTCACCGCCGTCGACGGCGACGGCGATCGTTTCACCTTTACGGTGAGCGGTATTGCCGAAAACTATGTGGCGCACTATATCTACCTCTCCCCCGCGCTTTATAACAAGATATTTTCGGAACCCGCCGAGGAGAATACCGTTTTGCTTAAGCTTTCGAAAGCGGAAAACGCCACGGAGCTCTGCGAACGCCTTTTAGGCATGGACGGCGTTGCCGCCGTATCGCTCGCCGGCAACGTGCGAGGCAGCATGCAAAAGGTGATGGACGCGCTTCTCGTCATCGTTCTTGTGCTCATCTTCTCCGCGGCGGCGCTGGTATTCGTGGTGCTGTGGAGCCTTAACACCATCAATCTTGAGGAACGCGCGCGGGAGCTAGCCACGCTCAAGCTGCTCGGGTTTTACAACGGCGAGCTCGCGGTTTATATCTACCGCGAAAATGTATGGCTCACCTTGCTCGGCATCGCGGCGGGGCTTTTTATGGGCGTTGGGCTGCAGCGCTACGTGCTTTCGACCACGGAGGTGAACATGCTCATGTTCTGCCGCGATATCCTTCCGCAAAGCTACCTGTATTCCGCGGCGCTCACGCTCCTTTTCGCCGCGTTTGTGAACCTCATCATGCTGCCGCATTTTAGAAAGATCGACATGGTATCGTCGCTCAAAAGCGTGGAATAAGGGTTTGCGTCCGGCATGCAAAAAGCGCCGCGCCCCGAAGGGGCTTGCGGCGCTTTTTAAGCGTTTTGAAAATGGATATCTTTAGGTTTAGAATATCCTGTACGCCTCGTAAAACGTCTTCTTCCAGTAATCGCTGTTGTAGGAGCTGATGTACACCTTGCCATTTTGGCTGCCCGCGTGAATCATGGTGCCGTCGCCCAAGGCGATGGCCACGTGGCCCCTGAACACGATGATATCGCCGCGTTTAAGCTCCGACATGGATTTAATCTTTTGGTACTTGGTCACCTTGTGCCATGCGGCCGAGGTCAAATAGCCCTGCCTGATGCCCGCCTGGTTGAGGCAGTAATACACGAAGCCGGAGCAATCGAACTTATCGGGGCCCTTGCCGGCGGTCCTGTAGGGGCAGCCGAGCTTGCTCTTCGCGACCTCGATGAGCCTTTCGAGGCTCGCGCCGTCCGCGCTCGTATAGACCGGCGTCTGGGTGGACGAGGGCTTGTCGCCGCCGGAGGAGGTGGGCGGGGCGGCTGCCTTTTTGGCGCCGTCTGAAAACAGCACCGTCATGGTATGTTTGCCGACCTTGCCGTCGGTGGAAAGGGAATTGCGCTTTTGGAAGGCGCGCACCGCGCTTTCGGTGTCCGAGCCGTAATAGCCCGTGGCGGAGGAAAGATAGCCGAGCTTTTTAAGCTGCTTCTGCACGCGCTCCACCGTGGCGCCCCGCATGCCGATGGTCATGGCGTTAGCCTGCGCGTCGGACGACATCAGAAGCTCCTTGGTTGCGGGGCCCACATAGCCGTCGGCGATGAGGCCGTTGAGCTCCTGAAAAAGCTTCACGGCGGCCTCGGTATCGTGCCCGAAGTTGCCGTCCGGCTCGGTGGTGAGGTAGCCGAGCTTAAAAAGCCGCGCCTGATAGCGCTTCACGACATCGCTGTTTTCGCCGTAGGAGATGGCGTTCGCCACGGCGTCCTCACTGTAAAGAAGCTCCTTGGTTTCGGGGCCGATCATGCCGTCCACGGCAACGCGGTTGCGCTTTTGGAATTTGACGACGGACGCGGAGGTCTCGGTGCCGAAGTAGCCCGTGACGGTCTCCAGGTATCCGAGCTCGCGGAGCCGCGCCTGCAGCTCGCGCACGTCGTCGCCCGAGGAACCCTCGGAGACCATGTAAACGGGCGCGTCAGGCTTGAAAAGCGCGTCGAAGGTCGTTTGGTCCATGAGGCCGTTCACCTCTAATCCGGCCTGACGCTGGAAAAGCTCCACCGCATCCTTGGTCATGGGGCCGTAAAGGGAGGTGGGCTCGTCGTAATCCATATACCCGAGCTCCATAAGGCGAAACTGCAGATCGGGCACCTCGGGCCCTTCGTAGCCGCGGCTCATGCCCATGGGGGTGGGGGTGGGAACCGGCGTGGGCGTAGGCACCGGCGTGGGCGCGGGCGTTATGACGAGGTCGGCCGACGAGGCCGGCTTCGCGCCCGCGGCGAGCGCGCTCCCCTGCGCGCCGCGCTGCGAAGCCGCGGCGCCCGGCGAAGTCAGGGCGATAAGGAGCGTGACGACCGCAGCCACAGCGACAAGCGCGGCGGCGGATACGCCGATGGAGCGCGCGTCGCGCCGTTTGACGCCCGCCCAAAGCCCGGTCAAATATTTTTTTAGCCCGCCGTTAAGCGAAAAGCGGCGTGCGCTGCGGCGCAGCCTTTTTCGGAGAACGGCGGTGAAATTCGCTTTGCGCTTCATACCAAAAATGCCCTCATTTGCGGTCGCGACCCGCGTATGCCGTAAAGATAAAGAGATTATAACACAGGATACCTCAAAGGTGGTTGAACAAAAAATGAACACACCGCATTTTTCCCTTGTTTTTCACATTGTTCGGGCGCGTTTTATGTTAGAATAGAAAAAACCATAGCTAAAACCCGTTCCAAAAAACCGAAAAGCGAGGTCTCCCCATGTTCAAGAGAAAAGACGGCACGTATTCTATCGGCAGGCTGCTCGTAGCGGTCATCGCGATTATTTTCATTTTGAGCGTGGCGCTCGGCAGCTTCACCGTGATCCCCGCGGGCCACACGGGCGTGGTGGTCACGTTCGGAAGCGTGAGCGAAAACGTGCTGCAGGAGGGCATCCATTTGAAGATCCCCTTCGCGCAGAACGTGGAGCAGATCGATAACCGTATCGTGAAGCTTCAGGTATCCACCGAGGCGTTCAGCAAGGACTTACAGACCATAAGCACCGTGCTCGCGGTGAATTACCGCATCTCCAAAAGCATGAGTTACTCCATCTATAAAGAGGTCGGCGGCGGCTTCGAGGACGTGATCGTGATCCCCGCGGTGAACGAGGTACTGAAGGCCGTGGTGGCGAAATACACCGCGAGCGACCTCGTAGCTAACCGCTCCACCGTGAGCGCGGAGCTCGACGCGCAGCTCGACGAAATGCTCAACAAGCGCGGCATCTTCGTGGAGGATTTCAACATCATCGATTGGGACTTCTCGCCCGAATACATCGTGGCGGTGGAGGCAAAGCAGGTGGCCGAGCAAAACCTTATCAAAACGCGCACCGAGCAGGAGCAGCAGACCGTAATCGCGCAGGCCGAGGCCGAGCGGCAGGTGATCGCCGCCAACGCGCGGGCGCAAAGCGCCCTGATCGCGGCGGAAGCCGAGGCGAAGCGCATCGTGATGGAGGCGGAGGCGCAGGCCGAAGCCAACCGCAAGCTCGCCGAATCGCTCGACGAGAGCGTGATCGAGTACCAGAAAATTCAAAAATGGGATGGTAAGTTGCCCTATGTGACGGGCGAGGCGAACCCGTTCGTAGACGTTAGCGGCATGATAGACTGAGCTTTGGAGGATACTATGATCATCGTGGGCATTTGCGGCGCGAGCGGCAGCGGAAAGAGCACCCTCGCGCGGGAGATCAGGGACAACCTGAACTGCAGCGCTGTCATCATGGGGCAGGATTGCTACTATCGCGACTGCTCGGGGCTGCCCTTCGAGGAGCGCGTGCGCATTAATTACGACGAGCCGAATATCTTCAACTATGATGAAATGCTCGCGGATATCACGGCGCTGAGCGAGGGGAAAAGCGTCACCAAGAAGGGCTACGACTACGCCAATCACATGCGCGCGGATACGAGCGAGGTCATAGAAGCGCCCGATGTGCTCATCGTGGAGGGCATCCACATGTTTTTCGACGAGCGGCTCAGAAAGGCCATGAGCCTGAAGGTGTACATGCATGTGGATAAGGACATCTGCCTTTTAAGGCGCGTCAAGCGCGACATACGCCAGCGCGGGCGCACCATCGAAAACATCGCCACGCAGTACCTCGCCACCGTAAAGCCCATGTACGAGGCCTATATCAGCAAATACATCAACGACGCGGATTTCGCGGTGATGCGCGGCGGCAAAAACCGCATCGCCATCGATGCTATCGCGGCCTACATCTCCGCGAAGCTTTTGGCGGAGCGATTTGAAAAGGAAGAGCGGGTGAGCGTAGGCATTGAAGGAGCGGATCGAGGGATTTTATAAGCGGAACAGGAGGCTCATCGGCGTAGTCGCCTTCGGCATCCTGCTTTACGAGGCGCTGGAAAACTTTCCGGCGCTATGGGGCGCGGCGGTTTCCGTTCTCGCTTTTTTAAAGCCCGTATTCTTCGGCATCGGCCTCGCATTCGTGGCCAACATGCCCATGCGCTTCCTCGAAAGCCGTGTTTTCAAAAAATGGAAGGCTTCCAAATTAAAGCGCGTCGTATGCCTGCTCCTTTCGATGCTGTTCATCCTGTCTATCGTTGGGCTCCTTATCTTCGTGCTCATCCCCATGCTCGCCCAGAGCGTGCGGCTCCTCGTTGAAAACCTCGACGAATATGTGGCCGAGCTTTCCGCGTGGGCTGACGGCGTGTGGCAAAGGCTCAACCTGAGCGACGGCGTGCAGGAAAAGGTGCGCACCGCCGCCCAGAGCCTTTTCCTCAACCTCGACACGCTCCTCGCCTCCGCCGCGACGGCCGCGCTCAAGATCACCGTAAACCTTGTGACGGGCGTGTTCAGCTTTCTTGTCGCGCTCATCTTCAGCGTTTACGCGCTGTTTCGCAAGGAGACGCTGCTCTTACAGCTTAAAAAGCTCGTTCTCGCACTGTTTCGCCAAGCTGCCGCAAGCCGGATCTTGGACGTATGCGCGCGCGCGAACACCATGTTCAACCGCTACTTCTTCGGCATGATGGCGGAATGCGCCATTTTGGGCACGCTCTGCTTCATCGGCATGCAAATACTCGGCTTCCCGTACCCGCTCCTTATCAGCTTCACGGTGGGTATCACGCAGATGGCGCCGATTATCGGCCCGTGGGCGAGCGGCATTTTGGGCGCGCTCATCATCCTGATGGTGAACCCCCCCATGGCGCTGTGGTTCATCGTATTCATCATCGCCGTACAGCAGATCGAGGAAAACCTCTTTTACCCGCGCGTGGTTGGAAACGCCGTGGGGCTTTCCGGCATGTGGGTGATCGTGGCCATGCTTTTGTTCGGCGGGCTTTTCGGCATTACGGGCATCGTGCTCGCGGTTCCCGTGATGGCGGTATTGTACACCCTCCTTTCCGACTGGGTGAACGCGCGCATCCGCAAGAAGGAAGCGGAGCAGGCGCCGCCCGGGGAGGAAGAGCCAGACGAGGATACGCAGGAATAGAGTTAAGATAGGGGCTGTCGCACTAAGAAAAAGTACGGCAGCCCCTGTGTCAGTTCCTTCTGTTTTCGGCATAAGGACATTTCATCTGTGTTTATCTGTTACATCCGCCCCGCCTTCCCTGCAAGCACGTCATATATATGCTCATAGCTCCTGCGCCGAAAACCCTCGATATGTGCTTGCGGATAACCGCGATACCGCTCGGTATCACAGTGGATCAGGTCGGGGAATGTAAGCTTTGATGCCACTTCATCTTTGGTAAGGCCTTTTCGGTATTCGCACTCTACGCTTTCGTAAGCGTCCTCCAGCCAATGCCTGAAACGAAGCGCTTCTCTTTTTGTGCAAACCGCACCGTGCCCGGGTACAATTGTCTCAACATCCAAGTCGTTGATGATGAAATCCAATGTTTCATACACCTCGGGGAAGCAGGTCTGGTCTAGGCAGGGAAGACTGTTTTCGCACACATTATCGCCGGTAAAAAGTACTCTTTCCTTTGGCAGATATGCCATAAGGCTGTTTTCCGTATGACCTTGCCTATAGAAAAGCTCAATAACCGTATCGCCCATGTTAAGCGTACTATCGTGCTCAACGGTTATATCCGGAATCCGATATGCATAATCGCCATGAATATACTGCTCGCCATCCGGGTCTATGTGTAAAAGCAAATCCGTTATAAATTCCATCGAAGGCGCATTGCTTTTAAGCTTGCTGCGCGTAAGCTTATGAGAAAGCAGGCTCCCGCCGAAAAAAGCATTCGTCAGCGTATGATCGATATGATGATCTGAAATAATGATGCACTTCGTCGAGCCGAGCGTATTGACAAACGTGCGCCAGCTTATGGCATCCGTCGGCTTCAGAGGTGTATCAAAAAGCACTACACCCTCCGACGTTATGATTGCAGAATTGTTCGAGCCGAGGTTTTCGGTAATCGTAAAAACAGTGTCCCTCAATCTTTCTATCATGCCGCACTCCTTTGGTCGTTATAACGTAATTTGATCGGCAGCAATTAAACCGTCCGTCGCTCAGAAACCGGCAGGGAGGCGTCCGTTTACACGGGGACGGTTTGCACTTATACCCCTTGGGCATACGGGGTGCATTTGTATTAAAACATGCGTGCTCCAAAAAGTAAACGGCACCATTTGCGTGCCGTTTACATATTCCGCGTTTTAAAACCCGCTTACTCCGCCGCAAGCGCGAGGATGGCGTCGGCCATCATTTTGGTGTTGAACATCAAGTCCTCTATGCTTATGAACTCGTTGGGCATGTGCACGGGGCTTTCCACGCCCGGCCGCTCGCACCCGAAGGCAACGGCGTTTTTAATGGCGCGGGCGTAGGTGCCGCCGCCGATCTTGAGCGGGGGCAGGTATTCGCCGGCGCGGTCCGCGTACACCTGAAGGAGCTTCTTTACGAGCTCGCTTTCCGGGTCCACATAGTGGCCGGGGGTGTAGGCGTACGAATCGCGCGCCATCCCCGCGCGCGCAAAGCCGATATCGAGCTTTTCGAGGATGTGCTCCCCGGCGAGGGAGATCGGCGCGCGGATATCGAGCGTCATTTCGGAAATGCCCTTTTCGTCCCAGCGCAGTATGGCCACGTTGAGCGTGAGGGAGCCGGAATCGTCCGCCGCTTCGAGGCCGATGCTCCTGCCGTCGGTCTCGAGCTTAAAAAGCTCGCGAAGCGCGCATATGGTTGCGGCGTCCTCGCCCTCGAGCGGAAGCTTACTGAGTACGTCGAGGAGCGCCAACAGGGCGTTTTTGCCCTGCTCCGGCATGGAGGCGTGCGCGCTCAGGCCCGTTACGGCGATCTCGCACGCATCTTCGCCCCGCTCGGCGACCTCGCAGGAAAATACGCTGCCGCAGGTATAGGCGTCGGTCACGGGCAGCACGCGCGAAATATTAAGCGGCACAACGGCGGTCGCATAGCCGGGCACCACGTTGGGGCGGGTGCCCGCGTCCACCTTGAGGCCAGAGGTAAACTCCTTTTTATAGCTGCCGCGGAAAATGCCCTTTTCGGAATTGACAAGCGGGTATTCCGCATCGGGCGAAAAGGCCAGTTCCGGCATTTTTTCGTGCGTCTTGTAATGCGCCATGCAGCCCCAGCCGCTTTCCTCGTCGCACCCCAAGAGCACGCGGATTTTGCGCTTGAGCGGTATGCCGCAAGCCTTTACGGCGGCGAGCGCGTAAAGCACGGCGATGGCCGGGCCCTTATCGTCGAGCGTGCCGCGGCCGAACATCTTGCCGTCCACGATCTCGGCCCCGTAGGGCGGGTGGCTCCAGCCGGTGCCCTCGGGCACTACGTCGAGGTGGCACATCACGCCGAGGGTCTCCGCCCCCGCGCCGAAATCGGCGTAGCCGATGTAGCCATCCATATCCCTCGCCGTAAAGCCAAAGCTATCCGCCAGCGCGAGCGTTTCCGCGAGGCATCTTTTCACCTCGCGCCCAAAGGGAGCGCCCGGCTCGGGCTCGGACTCCACGCTTTTCACCTGAACGCATTTTTGCAGGGACGCGACGATCTCGCCGCGGTGCTCGTCGATCCAACGATCTACGGCCGGATTCATGCACATAGCCTCCTTAAGTAAGGTGGGGGAATTTCCTACCCCTATCATAAGACAAAACGCGGGGATTTGCAATTTTAAACGGAACAAAAAGCCCGTCTTTAACACCTGCCGACAATTTGGAATTTACGCGATATCATTTACTAAAAAAATACATCAAGTTCAGGCAATCCGGCGCGTTGTCGTCAATGTATCCGGTATCGACAAAGCCCGTTTTGCGATAAAGGTGAAGCGCGGAATCATCCTTTTTGTTCACGCACACTTCAACGCAACCGTATTTTCCTTCGCCGCGCAACGCGGCAAGGATAAGCCGAAGCGCTTGTGTGCCGTAACCTCTGTTCTGAAAACGCCGGTCGATCATAAACTGCTGCAAATCATAACATGCGGGTTCTTCGTCGAGATCACGCACCAACGCGACGCCCACCATTTCGTCGCCGTTGGCAATGGCGAACACACGGGCATTACAGGCCCGGTACACATAACCTCTTGCAAGGATGCCGAGGGGCCTGTCGAGAAAGGCTTGCTGCTCCTCGCTTACGGATAAACGGGCGACCTCGACCCAGTTTTCCTCGCTGATGTGTTCAAGCCGTATCATCGTAAAGTTCCTTCCAAATTCGTGTTTTTCTTTATAGAGCATAGCAAAACAAAAAGCGCGCCGCAACGGTTCTCTGTGACAGCACGCCTTTGGAGCACGGACTTTCTATACTTTCCCCCAACATAAGTTTCTTTTGCTTCTTTTCTTTTCAAAGAAAAGAAGCGTTTCCCCCCCTTAGTTCAGCGAGCCGAAGCCCCGGCCGAGCACCTCTTTTGTCTCGATGATGGAAAACAGGGCGGTCGCGTCCACGCTTTTGACGATGCGCTTGGCGGCGGCGAGCTGCGAGGTTTTCAAAATCACGTACACGAGCTTGCGCGGCTGGCCGGTGTAGGCGCCCTCGGCGGGGATGTAGGTAACGCCGCGGTGGAGCTCGGTGATGACGAGCGGGGCGATCTCCTCCCATTTGTCGGAGATGATGAACACCGTTACGGTGCGGTTGAGGCCCACGAGCGCGGCGTTAAAGGCGGTGTTGGAAACGAACATGGCGAGCATGGACATAAGGCCGAGCTCGAGCCCGCTCACGGCGGCGAGCACGCCCATGATGACGACGTTATAGAGGATGGAAAACGTGCCCATGGGGATGGAGTACTTGCGGCTCAAAACGGCCGCGATCACATCCATACCGCCCATGGTCGCGTCGCGCTTGACGACGGGCGCCGCGGTAACGCCTACGACGGCCGCGCCAGCGAGGGCGCTGACGATGGGGTTCGTAATACCGAAATCCACCTCGTGCGTGAGGGCGAGGGCGACGGAAAACAGCACCGTCGCAACGAGGCTGAAAAGCACGAATTTAAAGTTTAAGGAGCGCCAGCCCACGATGCATACGGGTATGTTGAGCACGACGATCACGATCCATGAGGGCAGGTCGAACAGATATTCTGCCAAGAGCGCAACGCCGGTGATGCCGCCCGAAAGGAAGTGGTGCGGCACATAGAAGCCGTTGATAGCAACGGCTTGAATCGCCGCGACCACGGCGATGAGGAGGAGCGTGAGAGCGTCCTCTTTCCAGCAAAGGCCGGTTTTTTTCTTTTCGACAGGCATAAAACTTCCCCTTTCCACGCCTATTTCTCTGTTTTCTCCTGCGGAATGGTATTGATGCCCACCGCCTGCTCCACGGGCATGACGAAGCAGATGCCGTTCACGGGGGAGCCGAGGCCCGCCTTTTCCTTGATGGCGGCGATCGCCCTGTCGGCGGTCTCCTTATCCACGAGGCTTAAAACCATTTCCTTTTCGGTGTCCACGGAAATGCCCAGAATGGACTTGTGGACGGAGCCGAAGCCGCGCGCGTTTATGATGGTGGCGCCGTGCGCGCCCGCCTCGCGGGCGATCTCCACTGCCTGCTCCGCAAAGCCCGCATTGATAACGATGAACAGCGCCTTGATGTTTCCGCTTTTTTCCATTTTATTTTCCCCTTACTTCATACCGAAAGCCGGTCCAGACGGATGGTGAAGGCGACGCCCGTGTTCGGCCTGTCGAAGCGGAACTTCTTCACGAGCACGTCGAACACGCCTTCGGTTTTATCGCCCGCCAAAAGGCAGGTGATGAGCACCTTGTTCTCCTCCGGCACAAGCCCGAACATATCCTTAAGATAGCTCGTTTTTACGGAGCCCCTGCCGTAGATCACGTTAATAAGCTTGCCGCCCGCCTCCGTGAGCGCGTCCAAAAGCGCTTCTTTTTGCTTTCTTCCGGCGATCAGCGTCAGAAAAACGATGCCGCCGCAAGGATTACAGTTCACCTTTCAATACCTCCGAAAATACCGTTGGGTCGTCGGGTGGTTCCTCGGCGGCCGGTTCGGCCGCGCAGGGCTCTCCGCTTTCGCCGTCGCCGCCTTCGCGGTTTTCCGCTTCGGGTGCGTCTTCCGCCCCGTCCGCAGCCGTTTCTACCGCGTCCGCCGTATCCGGCGCGTTCGCGGACTCCGGCGACGTCACCTCGTCGCTGTCCTCGTCGCTGTGCTCGGCAAGGGATTGAAGCTCCACAAACTCAAGAAGTTCGGCTTCCCGAAGCTGCTTCTCAGCCCTCTTCCGCCGAACGTCATAGATTATACCCAAAGCCTGCACGGTAATCAAGGGGGTTACGGAAATAAACGCGATAATGCCGAAGCCGTTCGTCAAAACCGACTGCGCGCCGTCCGCGCCGCCCGCGACGGCCTGCGCGGCGCCAAGCGTGAGCGGCGTCAAAAACGCGGAGGTCAGCGCGCCGCCCGTAACGCCGCCCGAGTCGAACGCCAGCCCCACGAAGAGCTTTGACGTAAACGGCATCATCAAAAGCGCGATCGCGTAGAGCGGCACGAGGAAGTAGAGTATGTTGATCCCCGTGAGTATTTTCACCATCGCTAAAAGCGACGCGAACCCTATGCCTATGGCAAGGGTGAGGCGTATGGTCATCTTTTTGATGTGGCCGTTGGTGATCGCCTCGAGCTGGTCGCCCAGCACCATCACGGCGGGCTCGGAAAGCGTGATGGCCATGCCGAGGACGAAGCTTATCGCGAGCAGCAGGTACCGGAACCACCCCGGGCGGGAGGCGTCCAAAAATACCTCGCCGATGTATTTGCCCGCAAACGCGAAGCCGAAGTCGATTCCCGAAAGAAAGATAAGAAGCCCCACATAAACGGCCACGGAGCCTAAAAGCACCTCGATGAATTCCTTTTTGGAAAGCTTGATGATGAAAAGCTGAAACGGCAAAAACACGGCGACCACGGGCACGAGCGCGAGCGCCACGCCGCCGAGGTTAGCGCTTATGATCTGCCTTACATTATCGGCCGCGCCGGGGTCGTAAACGCCCGCGGGCGGGAATTCGCCGCCGTAGGACGCCTTTAGGAGAATGCCGTAAACGAAAAGCGCGAGGATGGGGCCCACGGAGGCGAGGCCGATGATGCCGAAAATATCGTCGTTGGTTTTGTGCTTGGACATGGTGGCGGAAACGCCTAACCCGAGCGCCAGGATAAAGGGCACGGAAATATCGCCCGTGGTGGCGCCGCTGCCGTCAAACGCGAGGGCAATGAACTGCTCCGGCACGAAGATCACCACGAGGAACACCACGAGGTAGAGCGCCGCAAAAACGAGCTTGATGTTGAGGTCCCTAATGATGCGAAACAGCGCGAAGCCCACAAAAATGCCGATTCCCGCGCTCATCACCCATACGAACGCCGTTTCGTTCACGCCTTCCATCACCATGTGGGTCTGCTTGGCGAGCACGGCGAGCGCGGGCTCGGCCACGGTCGCCACGAGGCCGAATACAACGCCGAAAAAGATGATGAACACCACTTTTTTAAGTTTGACAAGCGAGCTTCCCACCAGCTTGCCGATGGGGAGGATGCTGTGGTCGAGCCCGCCCAAAAAGAGCGCCTGCCCGAAGACCACGCCGAAATAGCCTATCACAAGCCGAATATAATCGGATGCGCTCTCCATAGGCGCTATAAAGCCGCACACCAAAAGGATGATGGCCGCAAGCGGCAGAGAGGATAGAAAAACCTCCTTGAGCGTGTTGAAAAACTTCATATAAATAGTATAACGTAAACCTTGGAGGCCCTTCAACATTTTTTCTTAGACAAAGTCTGTATTTTTTGAAAACTACTTGTAACATTATGTATGATTTTTGATATTGTTATCATAAATTTACATACATATTCGAAGAACATGTAATAGGGCGGCGCGGCAGAATGGCTCTTGCTAGGCGCGTAAAACGCGCATAGAATAGAAGCGAGGTGATGATTTTGTCCGTTTGGTACGCCATGCTTTTGGGGCTCGTGCAGGGGCTCACGGAATTTTTGCCCGTTTCCAGCTCGGGGCATCTGGTTTTAATGCAGAAGCTCCTCGGTATGGATACGCAGGGCTCGCTGTTTTTCGATACGATGCTGCACCTGGGCACGCTCGCAGCGGTGTTCGCCGTGTTTTACAAAGAAATCTGGGCTATGCTCCGCCACCCCCTACAAAAAAAGGTGGGGCTTCTCCTCGCCGCCACGGCGGTGACGGTGGCGCTCACGCTTTTATTTCGCAAGCCCATCGAGGCGTCGTTCGGCGGTGCGACTTTGGGCTTGGAGTTTTTGATCACGGCGGCAATCCTGTTCTTTACCGAAAAACTCGCGCACGGCAAAAAGACCATAGAAAAAATGACGTACCCGCAGGCCGCGGGCGTGGGCCTATTGCAGGCCGTATCCATTTTGCCCGCCGTGTCCCGCTCGGGCGCGACCATCGCGGGCAGCCGCTTCTTCGGGCTTAAAAAGAAGGACGCCGCGGAGTTTTCGTTTTTGCTCTCCATCCCGGCCATCCTGGGCTCCGTTGTGCTGCAGCTCCCCGGCGTAATCGAAACGGGCTTAAAAAACGAGCCTTGGCCCGCCATCCTCTTAGGTATGCTCGTGGCGGCGGTGAGCGGCTATTTCGCCGTACGCCTGATGCTTCGGATCATCGTGAAAAAAAGCCTTTTGGGCTTCGCGTGGTACGTGGCGGCGCTCGGCGCGCTCGTAATTTTGGATCAGCTTGTTTTTCACGTGTTCTTCGCGAGCCCGTTTTAAAGGAATATGGAAGCTTCCATCCACAAGGCGTATGTGCGGGAGGCGCCGCAGGCTAAAACCGCGGTGCTTTTCATCCACGGCATATTCGGCAGCCCCAACCACTTTGCGGATTTCGTGAAAAGGGTGCCGGAGCAAATTTCTGTCTACAACATTTTGCTCGACGGCCACGGGGGAACGGTTCGGGCGTTTCGCGAAAGCTCCGCTTCCCTATGGGAAAAAACGGTGCTTTCAACGCTTGACCGCCTCTCGGCGCGCTATGAAAACATCGTAATCGCGGCGCATTCCTTGGGCGCGCTTCTCGCCATAAACGCCTCGCATCGTTTTGCGGATAAGATCAGGCTGCTTTTTCTGATCGCGGTTCCTTTAAAGATCGCCGTGAAGCCGGCGGCTATGCTGACCTCGCTCAAGGTTGTAAGAAACCGCATCGGCCCCGGCGACAAGGCGGCCCTTGCGGCAAAGGCGGCCTCAAGCATAGCGCCCGCGGAAAAGCTATACGAATACGCCGCGTGTGCCCCGCGTTTTCTCGAGCTTTTTCGGGAGGCGCGGCGCGCGCGGGGCGCCGTAAGCGCGCTTTTGCCGGAAACGGTCGCTTTTCAATCCGGCAAAGACGAGCTCGTCTCCCTAAAGTCCTGCGCGTATCTTCAAAAAAACCCGCGCATTCAAGTGCGGCTTATGAAAAAATCCATGCACTACTATTACGACGAGGCGGAATTCAGCGCCATGCTGGAGCATTTCAGCGCGCTCCTATTACCGTTTTGCGCGACCGACGAAGGAGGAAACAAGCCATGACCGGCCATAAAAAGAGCATCGTATACCAAATTTGGCCGCGCTCGTTCTGCGATTCGAACGGCGACGGCATAGGCGACCTCAACGGCATACGCTCGAAGCTCGACCATCTGCAAAACCTCGGCGTAGACCTATTATGGCTTTCGCCCGTGTACGCCTCGCCGGATACGGATTACGGCTACGACATTTCCGACTATTACGCCATCCACCCCGATTTCGGCACAATGGCGGATTTCGACGCGCTCTTGAGCGAGGCCGAGGCGCACGGCATCGGCCTCGTGATGGACCTCGTGGCCAACCACACGTCCGACCAACACGCGTGGTTTCAGGCGGCGCTTCAGGATAAGTCCTCCAAATACCGCGATTATTACATTTTCCGTCCCGGCAAAGACGGCAAAGCGCCCAACAACTGGATGTCGTTCTTCGGCGGCAGCGCGTGGCAGAAGGATGAAAAAAGCGGCGAATACTACCTTACCACCTTCACGCCCCACCAATGCGACCTTAACTGGGAAAACGACGATCTTCGAAAAGACGTTTACGACATGATGCGCTTCTGGCTCGATAAGGGCGTGAAGGGCTTCCGCATGGATGTGATCAACACCATCAAAAAGCCCGCGGATTTCCCGGACAAGGACCCCGAAAAAAAGGGTTTGCAGTTCCCCGGCGAGCTTATTTGCGACCTCGAGGGCGTGCACGATTTTTTGAAGGAGATGCACCGCGAGGTGCTCGAGCCTTACGCCTGCTTTACCGTGGGCGAAGGCGCCATGACGGGGCAAGCTTCGGTGATACGCTACACCAAGCCCGAAAACAAAGAGCTCGAGATGATGTTCCAGTTCGACCTCGCGCTTTTAGGCTGCGGGGAGCTTGGCAAGTTCGACTTTCGCAAATTTTACCGCTGGAGCATAAGCGACTTTAAGCGCACAATCGATGCGTGGCAGCGCGCCATGCAGGAAGACGGCGGTTGGGTGGGCAACTACCTTTCCAACCACGACCAGCCGCGCCAGGTCTCCCGCTTCGGCGACGATAAGCGTTTCCGCCGCGAAAGCGCGAAGGCGCTCGGCCTTTTGAACCTCACTTTACGCGGCACGCCTTTTATCTACCAGGGCGAGGAGATCGGCATGACCAACTGCCGCCTCGGGGAGAGCGAATGGAAGGATTACGAGGCGATCAACACCTATTCGCTCTTGCAGAGCATGATGCATTTGCCTAAAATAATTGCCCGCCGCGTAATACAAAATATGACGCGCGACAACGCCCGCACGCCCGTGCAATGGAACGCCGAAAAAAACGCGGGCTTCACGGCGGGCACGCCGTGGCTCAAGGTGAACCCCAATTATATGGAGGTCAACCTGGCGGCGGAATCCCGCCCGGGCGGGGTTGCGGACTTTTATAAAAAGGCCGTGGCGCTCCGTAAGGCGCACGATGTACTCACCTACGGCACCTACGCGCCGGTGGATTTTGAAAATAAGCGCGTGGTCGCCTACACCCGCGCGGACGAAACGGAAACCCTGCTTATCGCGATCAACCTCACGGGCAAAGCGGCGGCCGCGCGCCTGCCCGAGGCGGAAGGAACATGCCTTTTAGGCACGCACGGCGCGCGCGAATACGCCGCTTCTTTGCGCCTCGCCCCCTTCGAGGGCGCGGTGTTCAAGCTCAGGTGAGGCGTGCGGTTTTGCCGCGCCGCCGTTAAGCGGGTTTTACAAAAGCGAAACCGCTCCTTTTCCGTCATCCCGGACGAAGGGAAGAATCTTTTCTTGCACCCTGCAAGCCTTACGCAAAAGTGTGCCTGTCCGTTTGTGAATCTTCTGCAAAAATCGCTTTAAAGTTATAAATAATGCAGAAAAATTATTGAAATGTAACCGCGCCGTAACCGGCGCGGTTTATGCTTTTGTTACTACCATTGTCGGATGGTGAAAAGGGCGTATCGCCTAACAGCCTCCGCGCCGCAGCCGCAAGGCTTACATGCTCATTACACGTTTGTTGATTTATAAAGGAGAGGAAGAAAATGTTAAAGAAGGTATTGGGTCTCCTCATCGCCATCCTCATGCTGGCGCAGCCCGTATCCACGATCGCGGCGGAAGCGCCTATCGTGATCGGCG
>JAJFTZ010000108.1 GCA_021372675.1 Eubacteriales bacterium | reverse complement strand
GTGCAGGTGTTTTTAGACCTGCTCCGCGTGCTCGACAACCGCCGTCAGGACATACCGCTCGCGGCGGTGCTGCGTTCCCCCATAGGCGGCTTTTCCACCGAGGAGCTGATCGCGCTTCGCGCGCAGCATAAAACCGGGCTTTTATTCGACGCGCTCACGGAGGCGCTCGCCTACGATACCCCGCTCGCGCAAAAGGTGCGGGGGTTTCTTACGAAGCTCAATCACTGGCGCGCCGACGCCAAGCTCTGCGGCCTCGAGGAGCTTTTAGGAAGGCTTCTCGAGGATACCGGCTATTACGACTTTGCGGGCGCGCTCGCGGGTGGGCCCGCAAGGCTCAAAAATCTCGACGCGCTGTTCGATATGGCCCGCGCCTACGAAAAAAACGGCGCGCGCGGCCTTTCGGGGTTCTTAAGGTTTATGGACGGGATCAAGAACACCGATTCCGTGGGCGAGGCGCAAACGGCGGGCGCGGACGTGGTGCGCGTGATGAGCGTACACGCCGCCAAGGGGCTTGAGTTCCCCGTGGTGTTCCTCGCGGGGATGAGCGGCCGCTTCAACGAGCGCGACGCGCGAAGCCACCTTATTTTGGATGCCGACCTCGGAGTGGGCTTGCGCCCCGTGATCGAAGGAATGCGCGCGGAAACGCTTCTATATAAGGCCGTGCGCGAAAGCAAGAGGTTTTTAGATACCGCGGAGCAGATGCGCGTGCTCTATGTTGGCATGACCCGCGCGCGCGACGCGCTCATCATGCTCGCGGCGGTGCGGGACGCACGGAAGGAAATAGAAAAGGCGCTTCGCCCCCTCACGGTCTTGCGCGTGCTCAACGGGCGGCGTTTCTTGGATTGGGCGCTCCCGGCGCTCATGGATACCCCTTGCGGCGACGTGATAAGGGAAAACCTCAAAATGGAAGCGATCGGGGGAGAAGCGTGCTGCGCGATCAAACAGGCGTGGCCCGACGGCGGCGTTTCGGCGCTCCACGCGGCGGACGAGGGCGAGCTGCGCGCGTTTTTAAAGGACGCGCGAAACGCGGATACCGCCGCGCCCGACGCGCTGTTTTCGTGGGAATACCCGCATAAGGACGCCGTTACGCTGCCCTCCAAGCTCAGCGTCACCTCCCTTTCTGCGGCTTTCCCGGAGCTTCGCGACGCGCCGGATTTTCTAAAGGAAAAAAAGCCCACGCCTGCCGAGCGCGGTACGGCGACCCACCTTTTGATGGAGCATATAAGCTTAAAGGCGCATACGCCCGAAACGGTGGAAGAGGAGCTTCTGTCGCTCGTTGCGCGCGGCGTGCTCACGAAGGAGGAGGCCGCCGCGGTGAGCGCGCGTCAGGTCGCGGGCTTTTTCGCCTCAACGCTTGGGCAACGGCTTCTCAAGTCGGAGCGCGTGGAGCGCGAGCTCGAGTTCAACTGCCGCATCCCGGCCTCGGCGCTTCTGGACGTTTCGAGCGCGGAGCCCATCCTTTTGCAGGGCGTGATCGACTGCTGCTTTTTGGAGGACGGCGCGTGGGTGCTCATAGACTATAAAACCGACTATCTGCCCCCCGGCACATCCCCCGCGCGGGCGGCGCAAAAGCACGCGCGCCAAGTGGGGCTGTACGCGCTCTCGCTCGAAAGCCTTACGGGTAAGCCCGTGAAGGAGCGCCACGTCCACTTCCTTCGCACGGGCGACAGCGTAAAGCTATAAAAATAGGCCTCGGCGTTTTCGCGCCGAGGCTTTTGCCTTTTTAAAAACTCAATCGAACAGCCTTTTACCGAACCTTTCAAGACCCAGAAAAAGCGGCATGCCGAGCGCGTAACAGGAAAGCGCCTGCCCCGCGGCAACGTAGAGGGCGCTTATACCCCACGGCACGCCCATCTTGTACACATAGGTGAGCAGATACCCTACGACCGCGGCGTTTATGAGCACCGCGGGGAGAGGCACGAGCCATTTCGACCAATTCAGCCGTTTCATCCCACAGGCGGCGGCGGCGCTTAAGAGCGTGGCGAGGCTGCCGAACACCACGTCCGGCAGCGGGTTTCCCATCACGAGGTTGGCCGTAAGGCAGCCGATGAAAAGCCCCGGCACGGCGGCGGGCGTAAAATACGGGAGCACGCAAAGCGCCTCCGACACGCGAAGCTGCATGAGGCCGGAGCTTATGGGCTGTACGGCAAGCGTCAATAAAACGTAGAGCGCCCCGATGAGGGCGCCCCTTACGATGGCTTTAACACTCACGCGTTTTGCGCCGCAAGATATTGGTTGATCTGCCCTTCGAGCGCGTCGGCGTCGATGCCGTGCACGGCGCACGCCTGCTCAAGGTCCTCGCCGTGGGCCATGATGCAGCCCAGGCAGTGCATGCCGGCAGACATGAGGATGTCGGCGATGCCGCTGTCCACCCTCAGAATTTCCGCAATGGTCATAGTTTTATTGATCGCCATAGTAAATCTCCTTTTTGCGCGATGCGCATCCTTAGTGTAGCATAAATGTGTTCGTGTTATAAAGTATCTTTTTTACAGGCATAGTTTAGCTTTTCGCCTCGAACTTGTAGCCGCATTTGGTGCAGGTGACCCTGAGCTTCCCTTTGCCGCGCGGCACCCTGAGCTTTTGCGCGCAATGGGGGCATACGAGGTATTTGAACCTGCGCCGCTCGCGCGAGAACGAGCGGACGTTATTTGCCCGCGAGCGAAAGCCTCCGTCGGTCGATTTAAAATTCCTGCGCCACCAGAGCACAACGTCGTTTTCGATCCGCATGTAGCGCGTAAGCTCCTGCTGGCGCGCGTAGAAATTGCGCGAGAACATGCGCAGTACGCCCGCGAGGAGCAAAACCCACGAGAGCACGCTCGCCGCCGTGGAAACGACGGGCACGCCGAGAAGAGAAAACAGCAGCGAAAGCACGCTCAACGCGAGCGCCGCGATGAAAAGCGTGCGATTCAGCCTGTCGTGTCCGTATCTGCCCTGAAACATACTCGATCCCTTGCTTTAAAAAAAGTCACCCGGCTGTCAGCAGCGCGCCCGAAAGGGGAGGCAGCCTGAGCCTTAAAACACCGTTTTCCGTACGGACGACGTTTCCGCCGAGGGCGTCGCGGTATTGGGACGCCAAGAAAAGCGTTTCCGCATCCGGACCCTCGGAAAACAGATCCAAGCGAAGCTCCGCCTCCAAGGCGAGCTCCGAGCGGTTGACCATGGCGATCGCGCTTTCGTTTTGGAAGCAACGAAGCACCGCAAACGCGTCCGCGCCCAAGGCGGCAAACCCGCACGCGCCGTATTTTAACGCCGCGCTTTCGCTTCTCGCGCGGGTGAGCGTGCGGTAGAGGCTTAAAAGCGCCTCGTCCTCGCGTCCCCACGGATAGGTTGCGCGGCAGAACGGATCGGCCATGCCCTGTAAACCCGCCTCGTCACCATAGTATATGCACGGCACGCCCGGAACCGCCATCTGCAGCGTCGCCGCGAGCATAAGCCGCGCCCTTCCGCGCGTAAGCTCCGCCGCGTTAGGGCGGTAACGCCGCTGCTCCTCCATGGTGAGCGCGTCGCGGTGCGGCGCGCCCGAAAGCTCGCTCAACGCGCGCACCGTGTCGTGGCTCCCCAAAAGATTGAGCTGCGCCTCGTAAAAGGGTCTCGGATAATTTTCCCGTATCGACCAAAGCCGCGAGGCAAAACCGGCCGCGTCGGCGCGGCAAAGCAAAAAATCGAACACGGCGTTTTTGAGGGGGTAGCCCATGGCGCTGTCGAGCTCGTGCCCGTCCACATACTTGCGGCGCGCGCCGAAGCCCTCCTTGTTGGAGGCGTCGTCCCAAACCTCGCCCAAAAGCACCGAACCCGGGTCGATGGCCTTAAGCTCCTTGCGCAAAAACGCGATGAACGCGTCCGGCAGCTCGTCGGCCACGTCGAGCCGCCACGACGTTACGCCGCAGGCCGCCCAGTGCAGAAGCACCTCACGGATAAACGCCATATAGGTAATGTCGAGCTCGTTCACCTCGGGGAGGCTTCGAAAGCCCCACCAATAATGGTATTCGCCTTTTTTTTCGGGGTCATACCAAGGCCGGTACGGCGAATCGGGGTTTAAATACGCGCCAAAACCGTATACGCCGCGCCGGTCGAAATAAACGCTGTCGTCGCCCGTGTGCGAAAACACGCCGTCGAGCATGAGGCGTATGCCGAGTTCTTTCGCGCGCTCCGCAAGCCGCCTCAAATCGTTTTCGTCGCCCAAAATGGGGTCGATCTTTAAGTAATTCGAGGTGTTGTAGCGGTGGTTGGAGGGGGATTCGAACACCGGGTTCAAATAGACGCAGCTTACGCCGAGTTCCTTTAAATACGGCAGCTTTTCCTCGATGCCCTTAAGATCGCCGCCGAAAAAGTCGCAAGGCTCATAGGCGTTAACGCCCGGGAGCGGCGCGCTCAACACCTCGTCGTCCCAAGCTTCGTGCAAAAACACCCTGCGCCCCATGGCGGTGTGGGCGGCTGCCCGTTCGAGCCCCCCGCGCAAGCCGTCAGGCCGCGCAAAGCGGTCGGGGAAAATTTGGTAGGCAATGCCGCCGCGAAACCACGCCGGGGTCGTAAACGCCGCGTCGTACACGGTGATCTGGTACGCGGGGGGAGGGCAATCGCAGACCGCGCCCTCGCCGGAGCACCCGCCGTAATACCCTGTTTCGCCCTCCGAGCTTAGGAGGAAATAATACCAAACGAGGCCGGTGTGCTCGCATAAAAAGGAAAAACGCACGGACGCGCCCTCGCGCGCGCCCTCTATAAGCCGTTCCGCGCCGTTGATCCAAAGCCTGAGCGTTGCGCGCACGCTTTCGTCGGGCACGTCGATGGAGAGCGAAACGGTGTCGCCCGCCCGCACCGCGCCGAACGGGCTGCGATAGCGATGAAGGCGCGAGTTGTGGCGGATATCCTTTAAATCCATGCTCCTATTTTAGCATAAAACGACATGGCGGCAATGCGTTTGCGGAGAATGTCACAGGAAGTTTTCTTCGCGGAAATGGCTGCGGCCATTTCCGCGAAGCCGCTGCGGCTCCTAGATAATCCCCGAATATTATGACGACCCGAAAAGCCTTTCTACCGCCTCGTCCTCGTCTTTTGCGAAAAACACCGTGCTTCCCTTGTTGCTCTCTGTCACAAACGCGCGAAACGGTTCGCTGTTTTTTAAGAGCGCTTCAAAATCGCCGTAAAAGGCGACCTTCATGCCGTAGTTGGTGAACTTTTGCAAAATCTCGCCCGCAAGCCCCGTGCCTAGGCGGAAAAAGTCCGGATTCACGTCCTCTTTCTTAAGGGCCACCCTCTGCGCGTCCGCCTCGTACGATGCCGCCGCGATCAGGTCGAGCGCAGACTGCACGTCCGAAAGAAACGGCGTTTCGCCTTGCGCGAACGCCGCCTTCAAGCCGCCTTTTTCAACGATGCGAAAATTCATATTACTCGATTTCCTCCGGGGGTTCGCCGCCCGCGCGCGGCGCGGCGAGGCCTGCGTAAAGCGCCGCGTAGCTTTTTGCGGAGGCGTCCCATGAGAAATTCTTGCGCATGGCGCGCTGCATCATGCGCGTCCACGCCTCCGGCTCCTCCTTGTAGAGACTTACGGCGCGCTCCACGGTATAGAGCATTTCATGCGCGTTGTAGTTTGCAAAGCTAAAGCCTGTGCCCTCGCCGGTGAATTTGTTGTAGGGCCTTACGGTGTCGATGAGGCCGCCTGTTTCGCGCACGATGGGGAGCGTGCCGTAGCGCATGGCGATGAGCTGCGAAAGCCCACAGGGTTCGAACTGCGAGGGCATCAAAAACATGTCCGCGCCCGCGTAGATGCGCCTCGACAGCGCCTCGTTGAGCTCGTAACGCGCGCCCACGCGGCCCGGATAGCGCCATGCCGCCCACGAAAAGAGCTGCTCGTAGCGCGGCTCGCCGCGCCCAAGCACGCAAAGCTGCAGGTCTTGCCGCATCATATCCGCGAGCACGCGCTCCACGAGGTCGATCCCCTTTTGCCCCGTAAGCCGTGCCACGATGGCCACCACGGGCGTATCGGGGCGCGCGTCGAGCTCCATCTCGCTCTGAAGCGCCGCCTTGCAAGCCGCCTTGCCCGAAAGGTCTTTTACGCTGAAGTTCGCCGCGAGCGCCGCTTCGCGCGCGGGGTCGTATTCCTTTTTGTCGATGCCGTTCAAAATACCCGTGAGGCTCGCGCTGCGCGCCCTCAAAAGGCCGTCGAGCCCGTAGCCGTAGGCTTCGGTCTGAATTTCGCGCGCGTAGGTGGGGCTTACGGTGGTGACGGTGTCCGCGTATACGAGCCCCGCCTTCAAAAAGCTGATACCGCCATGGTACTCGAGCTTGTCGGCGGTGAAGTTTTCAGCCCCGAGGCTCAAAAGCTCCTCCACGAAATCCCACGCGAAGCTGCCCTGATAGCAGAGGTTGTGGATGGTGAGCGCGGTTTTCACATTGCGGTAATCCGGCAGCATCAAATACTTGAGCTTCAAAAGCGCCGGGCAAAGGCCGGTCTGCCAGTCGTTGCAGTGGAGCACGTCCGGAAAAAAGCCGATGCGCGGCATAGCCTCCACGACGGCCTTGGAAAAATAGGCGAAGCGCTCCGCCTCGTCGTTGTTGAAGCTGCCGTATACGTACGCGCGGCCGAAATAGTATTCGTTATCCACAAAGTAGAAGCGCACATTTTTGTAAACGAGCGTTTCTATGCCGCAATACTGGCTGCGCCAGCCTAAGGGCATCTGAAAGTGGCACACGTGGGAAAGCTTTTCCTTATGCTCTTCCGCCATGGCGGCGTACTTGGGCAGTATTACGCGCACGTCGTGCCCGAGCTTTAATAGCTCCTGCGGCAGCGCGCCCACCACGTCGGCAAGCCCGCCCGTTTTCACGAACGGCACGCATTCCGACGCCGCGAATAGTATCTTCATACGGTACTGCCCTTTCTGATGATGACGGGGAAGCTGTCGTAGCCCGCGAGCCGCCTGCCGCGCCGCACGGTCACACCCTTGTCGAGCACCACATGGTCGAGCTCGCTGCCCTCCTGTATCTCGCAGGCCTGCATGACGATGCAGTTACTTAGCCGCGCGCCCGCAGCCACCTGCACGCCGCGAAACAGCACGCTGTTTTCCACCTCGCCCTCGATGATGCAGCCGTCCGCCACGAGGGAGTTTTTCACGCTCGCGCCCGCGCCGTACACGGCGGGCACCTCGTCCTTGATCTTGGTGTAAATAGGATGCTCACCGTTGAACAGGTCGTCCCGTACGCTCTGCTCGAGCACCTCCATGTTGTGCCTGAAATAGGCGCCCAAAGAGTTCATGCGCGCGACGCAGCCCTCGTATACGAAGCCGTACATCTTGAGCGTGGCGATCTTTTTCACAAGCACGTCGCGTGTGAAATCCGTATTCGCGTGCGCCGCTGCCTCCTCGATGAGGTACTCTAAAAGCGTTTTTTCCATGAGGAACACGTCGCAGGAGCAGTAGGGGCTTTTGGGGCGGAAGGGGTTCAGCTCCAGGTCGCTCACGCGGCCGGAGGCGTCGAGCGTGAGCCTTAAATCCTCATAGCTTTCGGCGGCGCTCGCTTCGCTCTCGCGGTTGCACATGATGGTGATATCCGCGCCCGTGTCGATGTGGCGGCGTATCATTTCGGTGAAGGTGGTGTTGAATACGGTGTGGCTGCCCGTTAAAATAACGAAGCGCTGCGTGCTGCGCCTGATATAGCCCATTACCGAGCGCAGCGCGTCCACCGTGCCGCGGTAGATGCCCGTGTTTTCGCGCGTAACAAACGGCGGCAAAATGAAAAGTCCGTCGCGCTTGCGGTTGAGGTCCCACTCCTTGCCGGGGCCGAGATGATCCATGAGGGAGTGGTAGTTTTTCTGCGCGATCACGCCCACGTTGGTCACGCCGGAGTTCACAAGGTCGCTGAGCACAAAGTCGATGCAGCGGTAGCGCCCCGCGAAGGGTACCGCCGCGATGGAGCGCGAGTAGGTGAGCTCCCTTAAAAGCATGTTGGACTCGCCGGTGTAGATGAGCCCGAAAGCGTTGTTCAGCATCTGTTCCCCCCCCTTCCGGCTTCCGCGTCCGCGTTTACGATCATGCCCACGGGGATGCGGCTAAACGCGGGCAATACGGTGTCGCTCGCGATGAGCGTGATGTCGCCCGTGAGAGAGGTGTCGTAGTTTTCGTCGGTCGCGAGCTTCTCGGCGCCGATGAGCGAGTCTTCGCCGATCGAGGCGTTTTCCCCGATGATGGCCTTGTAAACGCGCGCGCCCTTTTTAACGACCGAGCCGGGCATCACGACCGAATCGGCGACGGTCGCGCCCTCCTCCACCGTGACCCCCGCGAACAGCACGCTGTGCGTCACCGCGCCGTGCACCACGCAGCCCTCGGTCACCATGGCGCTTTTTATGCTCGCCTCGGCGCTCACGTACTGCGGCGGCATGATGGGGCTTTTCGAGTAGATGCGCCAGTCCTTATCGTGCAAATCGAGCTTGGGCGGGCTTTCCAAAAGGTCCATATTGGCCTCCCAGAGGCTTTGCACCGTGCCGACGTCCTTCCAGTAGCCGTCGAAATCGTAGGCCTGCATTTTCCTGCCGGCGGCGAGCATCTTGGGGATGATGTTCTTGCCGAAGTCGCTGTCGGAGGCGGGGTCGCGCGCGTCGTCGCACAAAAACCGCTTGAGCGCGAGCCAGTTGAAGATGTAGATGCCCATCGACGCCTTGTCGCTCTTAGGGGTCTTGGGCTTTTCCTCAAATTCTACGATTTGGTCGAATTCGTCGGTGTTCATGATGCCGAAACGGGACGCCTCCTCGATGGGCACGCGAAGCACCGCGATGGTGGCGTCGGCCTCCTTTTCCACGTGGCAGCGGAGCATGAGCGCGTAATCCATTTTGTAGATATGGTCGCCCGATATAATGAGCACGTATTCCGGGTCGTAGCGGTCGATAAACTCCATGTTCTGATAGATGGCGTTGGCGGTGCCGGAATACCACTCGCCGCGGCTGCCGGAAACATAGGGCGGCAGCACGTAAACGCCGCCGGTGCTCCGATCGAGGTCCCAGGGCTGGCCCGTGCCGAGGTAGGCGTTCAATTCGAGCGGCTCGTACTGGGTGAGCACGCCCACCGTGTCGATGTCGGAATTGACGCAGTTGGAAAGCGGGAAATCGATGATGCGGTATTTGCCCCCGAAGGGCACCGCGGGCTTTGCCATGCGGTTGGTGAGAACGCCCAATCGGCTCCCCTGACCGCCTGCCAGCAGCATCGCCACAATACGCTTTTTCATGGATTATGCCCCCCTTTCATGTGTGACCTTGTAAAAAACCGCCTCATAGGGCGAAAGCATGATCTCGATGAAGTGGTTGCCGTCCGCGTCGCGCGCGGTTCGAAGGTCGCTGATTTCGCGCAAATCCACGTTCGAAAGCACCTGCGTGAGTTCGGACGCCTCGGGCAGGTATACGCGGTAGCGCTCGTGTTTCACCGGCGTAAAGTTGAACGCGCAAAGAAGCTCGCCGCCGCGCCCGTCCATGCGCAAAAACGCGATCACGCTGTGGAGCGCGTCGTTGACCGAAAGCCACAAAAAGCCCTCCCAGCTCTCGTCGAGCGCGAAAAGCTCCGGCGTGCGCCGGTAGAAGCGGTTGAGCTCGCGCGTAAAAAGCTGCATGGTCGAGTGGCTTTCGTAATCGAGCAGAAACCAGTCGAGCGGTTTCCTAAAATCCCACTCGATAAACTGCGCGAATTCGCCGCCCATGAACAAAAGCTTCTTGCCGGGGATGGCGTACTGGTACATGTACAATAGCCTTAGCTGGCGGAATTTTTCGTCGTAGCTTCCGGGCATGCGGCCGATGAGCGAGTATTTGCCGTGCACAACCTCGTCGTGCGAGAGGGGCAGCACATGGCTTTCGTTGAACGCGTACACCATGGGGAAGGTGAGAAGGTCGTGATGGTAGCGGCGGTACGCGCTATCGAGGCTCATGTAGCTGAGGGTGTCGTTCATCCAGCCCATGTTCCATTTGAAGTCGAAGCCTAAGCCGCCGTCCCCGGGCGACCGGGTGACGTAGGGGAACGCCGTGCTCTCCTCGGCGATCAATAAGGCGCTCGGCGCCTCGCGCTTCACCACCTGCGAAAGCTGCTGTAAAAACGCGATAGCGTCGAGGTTTTCTCGCCCGCCGTAAACGTTCGGCACCCACTGGCCGCCGCTTTTGCCGTAGTCGAGGTAGAGCATGCAGCTCACGGCGTCCACCCTGAGCGCGTCCACGTGAAATTCCTTCAAAAAGAACACCGCGTTGGAGGTGAGAAAGCTCCTTACCTCGCTCCTGCCGTAGTCGAACAGGAGCGTGCCCCATTGGGGCTGGACGCTTCGGCGCGGGTCGGGGTGCTCGTAGATGGGCGTGCCGTCGAAGCAGCGAAGGCCGTGCTCGTCGCGCGGGAAATGCGCGCTCACCCAGTCGAGGATCACGCCGAGACCCGCGCGGTGGCATTCGTCCACAAAGCGCATAAACTGCTGCGGCGTGCCGTAGCGCGAGGTGACGGAATAATAGCCTGTGATCTGGTAGCCCCAGCTATCGTCAAGCGGATATTCGCTCACGGGCATGATCTCGATGTGGGTATATCCCATGTCCGCCGCGTAGCGCACGAGCTGCACGCTAAGCTCGTCGAAATCGGCCGCCGATTGGAACGAGCCGAGGTGCACCTCGTAGATGCTCATGGGCTCCGCGTGCATGTCGCGCGTTTCGCGAAGCTCCATATAGCGTGCGTCGTTCCACTGGTAGCCGCCGATATCCCAAACGACGGAGGCTGTGTTCGGCCTTTTTTGGCTGAAGAAAGCGAAGGGGTCCGCCTTGTAGATAAGCCGGCCGTCGGCGGCCAGTATGGCATATTTATACATGTCGCCGATGTGGGCGATGCCGATGTGCGCCTCCCACACGCCGGTGGTGCCGCAGGGCCGCATCACGTCCGCGTATTCGTTCCAGCCGTTAAAGCTGCCCACAACGCTCACGCGCTGCGCGTTGGGCGCCCACACGGCGAAGCGGAACGTTTCATAGCCGTCGAGAAGCACCCTGTGGCAGCCGAGGCTGCGGTAGGAATAGCAGTTTTCCCCTTCGTTGAACAGGTAAAGCTCCGTTTGATCCAAATATGCACCCAAAGCGCCAGCACCTCGAAGCAAAAACTTGTGCAAAAAACGCGCCCCCCGCCGCGAAAAAAGGCGGAAGCCGGCCCTCAAAAAACGGGAGTGTCGCGACAGCGCCCCGGCGGTAACGATCCGCAAAAAACGCCGCATGTCCTTTGCCGGGGTAATAAGTATATTCTATCATCATTCGCGCAGATTATGGTAGTAAAAATTCGGCACGTTGTGGTTTTTACAAATAAATAGTATGCTCATAGATAAGCCGCGCGCGCGCCGCGCGGAGGAACCCTTTTAACGAAAGGCGGAAGCATCGATGAATCGGCTCATCATCACGAAAAATACAGACCCGTGGCATAACCTCGCGCTCGAGGAGCATCTTTTCGACACGCATGAAGCGGGCTTCACGCTCTACCTTTGGCAAAACCAAAATACCGTGGTCATCGGCCGCAACCAGAACGCCTGGAAGGAATGCAGGCTGAGCTTGCTCGAGCAGGAGGGCGGCCGCCTCGCGCGGCGCACCTCGGGCGGCGGCGCGGTGTTTCACGACCTCGGGAATTTAAACTTCACCTTCCTCGCGACGCGCGGCGGCTACGACGTGCGCCGCCAGCTTTCCGTGATCACGGAAGCCGTGAAAAGCCTCGGCGTGGATGCGCGCTTCACCGGCCGGAACGATATTTTGGCCTTCGGCAAAACCGGCGAGCCCATGTGCGACGCGGGCGCGAAATTTTCCGGCAACGCGTTTCGCCTTTCCGGCGCGGCGGGGCTGCACCACGGCACCCTCCTCGTGCGCGCGGATATGGAAAAGCTTTCGCGCTATCTTGCCCCCTCCGAGGATAAGCTTAAGGCGAAGGGGATAGAAAGCGTGCGCGCGCGGGTGTGCAACCTCAGCGATTATCTTAACGCGCTCTCCATCGACGACGTGAAGGAGGCCGTCACCCGCGCCTTCGCGCGGGAGTACGGCGAAACGCAAACGCTTTTCGAGGAGGAGCTCGACCAAAGCGCCGTCGCGCGCATCGCGGAAAAGCACGCCTCGCGCACATGGCGGCTCGGCGAAACGCCCGCGTTCGACATGGAGCTATACGAGCGTTTTCCTTGGGGCGGCCTGGAGCTCCAGCTCAGCTTTTCGCGCGGCAAAATCGCAAACGCGCGCGCGTTCAGCGACGCGATGGACGAAAACTTTATTTTGCGTATCCCCGAGGCCCTTACGGGCTGTTCCTTTGAAAGCGCCGCCATGGCGGAGGCGGTGAAGGCGCTTTCCTGCCCCGAGGCGGAGGACGTCGCGGCGTGGCTGATGGAGAAGGGGTTTTGAAAAACGTCTTTTTATAAAATTACCGCGCTTTTTCATAGCATAGCGCAGCGTAGGCATGTGCATACTACGACTACCAATCGAACGGGAGGTAATAACCTATGTCTATGTCGCACGCCGGCTGCCAAACGATTGGTTGCCGTGTCGCAAGCTGTAAATTCCACAGCGACGGCCATTTTTGTACGCTCGACCGCATCGAAGTAGAACCCATGCCGAACGGCAGTACGGGAGACCCCGCCGACGAAAGCCTTTGCGGGAGCTACGAAACAAAATAGCGGCAAATTAGGCAGCGGCAGGACAAGGAAATAAGGGGCGTTTACGCCCCTTATTTCCGCGCTGCCGCGCGGTCAAACAAGCGGCCGCAGGCCGCTTGTTTGAAGTTTCGCCTGCGGGCGGGTTTTTCAGGAAGTACCTGCGCCTTGTGCGCGGGCGCGGCCGGTACTACCCGCAAAGAAAGCATTGCAAGCAATGCCTTCCGCCGCCACCGCGCCTGTCGCTGGCGGCGGTTGGAAGCCTCCGGTGGCCTCGACCCCCGAAGCACCCCCAAAAATAGAAACCGCCCCCGCGAAACGTTTGTTTCGCGGGGGCGGCTTTTCTAAATTCAGATCGCCCGCGTATAATGCTTGAGCCAAGCCCTTTCATCCTCGTCCATGTGAGGCGAGAGCTTTTCGTAGACCGCCGCGTGGTAGGCGTTGAGGCGTCTTATATCCTCGTCGTTGAGGTACTTTTTATCCAGCGCGTCAAGATCGATGGGCGCGAAGGTGAGCGTTTCGAAGTACAGGAATTTGCCGAATTCGTTTTCCTCCCCCGCGCGGCACGCGAGCAGGTTTTCCGTGCGCACGCCGTGGCTTCCCGCAATGTAAATGCCCGGCTCGTCGCTCACGATCATGCCCGGCTCGAGTACGCAGGAATCGTTGCGGTCGGGCTGCACGTTCCAGCGGAAGCCAACCGGCGGCTCGTGTACGCACAGGAAGCAGCCTACGCCGTGGCCCGTGCCGTGCTTATAGTCGAGCCCCTTCTCCCAGAAGAGTCCGCGCGCTAAAATATCGAGGTTCATGCCGCGCGCGCCGTGTAAAAACCTCGCGTCGGCAAGCCGCAGCGTGGCGCGAAGCACTAGGGCGAAATGCTCCTTCTCGGTTTCGGTGAGAGGCCCCAGCGCGATGGTGCGCGTCGCGTCCGTGGTGCCCTCGAGGTATTGCCCGCCCGAATCAAAGAGCACCATGCCGTTAGGCTTCAATTCCACGTCCGTTTCGGGCGTTGCGCCGTAGTGGATGATGGCGCCGTGCTCCTTGTAGCCGCATATGGTCCTAAACGACAGGGAAACAAAGCCCTCCATCTGCGCGCGAAACTCCAGCGCCTTTTCGCCCGCGCTCATCTCCGTGATGCGTATTTTGCCCACGTTTTCCTTGAGCCAGTGCATGAAGCGCGCGAGCGCGACGCCGTCTTTGATGTGGGCGCGGCGCATGTTCTCAAGCTCCGTGTCGTTTTTCACGGCCTTCATGGCGACGGTCGGGTTTTCCGCGTCGATCACGGTCGCCTTGGCGCTCGCAAGCTCGTAAAGCGCGCTGTTCACAACGCTTGACGAGAGCAGTACGCGCGTTCCCTCGCCGTAGGCTTTCACAAATTCGTAAACGCCGTCGTAGGGGCGAAGCGTTATGCCGTCTTTCTCAAGCTCCGCCTTCGCGGCGGCGTCAAGCTTGTTGGAGTCGATGAACAGATACGCGGCGTTTTGCTCGATCACCGCGTAGGAAAATACGAGCGGCTCGAACAGGATGTCGTCGCCGCGAAGGTTGAAGAGCCACGCGATGTCGTCGAGCGTAGTCAGCACGTGCGCGTCCGCGCCCTGCCGGGAGATCGCCTCGCGAAGCTCCTTGAGCTTATCTTTGCGGGACTTTCCGGCGTAAGCCTCCGCGTACAAAAACGCCTTGGCGTCGGAAATGGGGGGCCTATTTTCCCATATCTCGCCCACGAGGTCGTGCGTAAGCACGAGCGTGGGCTTTTTCGCCTCGAGCGCCGTGCGGACGGACTTTACGTATGAAGCGCTTACCACGCGCCCGTCCATGCCCACCACGCAGCTTTGCGGCATGCGCTCGGCGAGGTAGTTCACGACCGTGGGCACGCCCGGCTCGCCCATTTTAAAAAGCTTCACGCCGTTGCCCGCCATCTGCTGCTCGGCCTGTAAAAAATAGCGGCCGTCCGTCCAAAGCCCCGCCTCCTCCATGGTTACAACGAGCGTGCCCGCGGAGCCGGTGAAGTCCGAAAGGTAGCGCCGCGCCTGAAAATGGGCGCCCATGTGCTCGGAGGAATGGAAATCCGAAGTGGGTACGATGTAGGCGTGCATCCCGTGCTCCGCCATGCGCGCGCGAAGCGCCGCGATCTTTTCAGCTGACATACGTTAGCTCCTTATCGTACAGAATACGTTCAGTATAATAGTCCCCCGGGGGCTTCGTCAAGCCATGCCCGCCCGCCGGAAACATCTGCGGCGAACATGCGGCCGGCGTCCTTCTCGTACTTGGGCTGGTGGTATTTGAAAAGCAGGCGGCCATCGTCCGCGGCGCCGAGTATTTCGATCTTGCCCGTCTCGTGCGACATAACGTACTTAAAGCGCTTCGCGTGCCCGTTGAGCATGGCCTTCGCGTGCTCGACGAGCCTTAAGCCCGTTGATAGCGGCACCTGAAACTGCCCCTTTACGGCGCGCACCGGGCGGCATTGGAACACGTAATAGGGCACTACGCCCATGCTTGTAAGGCCGTTCATCAGCTCCGCGAGCACGTTCTCGTCATCGTTGACGCCCTTTAGGAGCACCGTCTGGTTGCTTACCACCACACCGCACGCGCGAAGCCTTTTTACGGCGCGCTCGGAGGCGGCGGTGATCTCATTCGGATGGTTGAACTGCGTTACGGCGTAGATGGGCGTTTTCGCCGCGTGACGAGAGAGGGTGGATAGAAGCGCCTTATCCTCGAGCCGCGAGGGAAGCACCACCGGCACGCGCGTGCCGAAGCGCACGAAGCGGATATGCTGTAGTTCGGCGATCTGCGACAACATTTTTTCGATGACGCGATTGCTCAGAAGGAACGAATCGCCGCCCGAAACCAATATGTTATCGATCTCCTCGTGCTCGCGCACGTAAGAGAGCACCTGCGTAAGGAACGCCGCCGTCTCCGCGTCGCTCACGCCCACCATGCGCTTTCTGAAGCAATGCCTGCAATACATGGCGCATACGTTGGTGGAAAGGATGAGCGCGGTGTTTTTGTACTTGTGCTGTAAGCCGCGCTCCACGGTGTTGCTTAGCTCGCCGCTCGTATCGAACGCGCCCGAGGCGTCCTCCTCGGCGAGCGCGGGAATGCACATTTTTCGGATGGGATCGTCTTCCCGGCCCTTGTCGATGAGCGAAAGGTAGTAGCGCGGCACGCAGATGGGGAAGTTTTGCTCCACGGCGTTGAGCCTTTCCTGCTCCCACGGCGGCACATAGCCGAGCGCCACAAGCTCCTTTACGCTTCTGACCGAGCTTTTAAGTTCCTGTTGCCATAACATGTTGTTGTCCTCCTTTTCCGAAGTGATGGCGGGTAAAAGAATATATTTTAGAATAACACAAATCGGCGGACCAAATGGAGCTTTCGCGATATTCTTTAAAAAGAAATGCAAAAAACATGCTTTATCGCAAAAATCGGCGGGAGTGAAGAACGCAAAAAAGGCGGAATGCGCTTCATCCCGCCTTTGATGAGGTTTGTGCTTGCTATTTATTGGCCTGCATTTTTGATGATGGTGCCATCGGCGCCCACATAGACCTTTTCGGTTTTACCTTCGAGGGTCACCTCGTAGACCTGTTCGGTGTTGCGAAGCGCGTAGGTGATGGACTTGATGGTGGCGTCGGGGTATTCCGCTTTTACGGCGTCAACAACGTCGGGCACCTTCGCGGGATCGACCTGGCCGCCCTCCACAAAGCCCTGAATGGTGCTGCCGGGCGTTCCCGCGGGGGACGTCCCCGGCGAACCCCCGGGGGCGCCCGAGGGGCCTATGCTCGCTTCGGGGCTGTTCGTGATCATAGGGGTGAGTTTGGTCGTGCCGGCGGGCGTCAAAAGGGGTGACGGCGAGGGCTTCACATTGCCTTTTCCGCAGCCGGCGCTCAAGAGAAGCGTTAGGATGATGATCGCGGTCAAAGCGACGGTCAGATTGCGTTTCATGGTTGCCTCCTACATCGTACCGGCGCTTGCCGGTGTTCTTTGCTTATTATTCCCTGCAAGAAACGCCTTATACGGATGCTTTGCCCGCCCCGCACGGCAAAAAATGGAAGAAAAAAGCCCGCCTGTTTAAAAAGGCGGGCGGGTTTTGCACGTATGCGCCGCTATTCGACGGTGACCGATTTTGCGAGGTTTCTCGGCTTGTCGATGTCGCAGCCCTTCAAAAGCGCCATATAGTAGGCGAAAAGCTGCAAGGGCAGAACGGAGAGGGAGGGGAGGATCAGCTCGTCGCATTTGGGAAGCCATATCACGTAGTCGGCGGCCTCCTTCACGGAGGCGGCGTCCTCGGTGGCGAGGGCGATCACCGTCGCGCCGCGCGCTTTCACCTCGCGGATGTTGCCGAGCATTTTCTCGCGGAGCGGCGCGTAGGTGCAAAGCGCCACCACGAGCGTTCCCTTTTCGATGAGCGAAATGGTGCCGTGCTTGAGCTCGCCCGCGGCGTAGGCGTCCGAATGGATGTACGATATCTCCTTGAGCTTCAACGAGCCCTCGAGCGCCAGCGCGTAATCGAGGTTGCGGCCGATAAAAAAGATGTCGCGGCTGTCGAAAAAGAGGGAGGCGAGGTATTGTATGCGCTCGCGGCCGCCAAGAAGCGCTTCCGTAAGCTCGGGCAGCGTGTTCAACGCGGAAAGCGCGGAAAGCGCGGCCTCGTCGCTCAAACGGCCCTTGACGGAGGCGAGCTTGAGGGCGATCAGATACAATACGGTAAGCTGCGCGCTGTACGCCTTGGTGGTGGCCACGGCGATCTCGGGGCCTGCGCGGGTGTACATCACCTCCTCGCTCTCGGCGGCGATGGTGCTCCCGACCACGTTCACGACGCTTAAAATGCGCGAGCCGCGCTTTTTCGCCTCGCGCATGGCGAACAGGGTGTCGATGGTCTCGCCCGATTGGCTTATGACGATGGTGAGCGTGTTTTCGGTAACGAGCGGGTCGCTGTAACGGAATTCGGAAGCGAGCTCCGCGCTCACGGGGATACGCACGAGCTTTTCGATGCAGGTTTTGCCGATGAAGCCCACGTGGTAGGCCGAGCCGCACGCCACGATGTACACGCGATCCACGTTTTTAAGATCCTCGTCCGTGAGGCGCTTAAGCCCAAGGTCGATTTGGCTCTTGTGGATGTGCGGGCCGAGCGTGCTTTTGATCACGGCGGGCTGCTCCATGATCTCCTTGAGCATGAAGTGCGGGTAGCCGCCCTTTTCGGCAGCGCCCGCGTCCCATGAGATGTGCTCGGGGGCTTTTTCGACGCGCTCGCCGTAGCGGTCGTAGAGAGAAACGCCTCTGCTCGTGAGCACGGCGAACTCGTATTCGTTAAGGCGTATCACCTCGCGCGTGTGCGAGAGGATGGCGGGCACGTCGGACGCGATGAAGTTTTCGCCCTTGCCGAGACCTACGATGAGAGGGCTGTCCTTGCGCACGGCCACGAGCATATCCGGGTGATCCTCGAATACGATGCCGAGCGCAAAGGAGCCCACGAGCAGGTTCACCGCCTCGCGCACGGCGTTGACGGGATCGCCCTTATAAAAAAAATCCACGAGCTGCACCGCGATCTCCGTATCGGTATCGGATACGAAGGTATAGCCGTGCGCGGCCAAAAAATCGCGAAGCTCGAGATAGTTTTCGATGATGCCGTTGTGCACGAGCGCAACCTTGCCGCTGTGGGAAAGATGCGGGTGGGAGTTAACGTCCGAGGGTTCGCCGTGCGTGGCCCAGCGCGTGTGGCCAATACCTGCGGTCTCCTTTAGATCCGCGCCGTTTTTCGTCCGCTCGCGCAGCACGCTCAACCGACCGAGCGCCTTGAATACATGAAGCCCCGTATTGCCCGCAAGCGCGAGGCCGGAGGAGTCGTAGCCGCGGTATTCGAGCTTTTCAAGCGCGTCGAGGATCAGCGGCGCCGCCTGCCGGGAGCCCACATAACCAACAATCCCGCACATAGAAAAAACCCTCCTTCATAAAAGCGAGTTAAAAATATCCTTTATAGTTTATACGATTTGGGCGCGTATTGCCATGAACACATCGTAAATTTAAGGTACTGCCTCAAGGGAGGGCGGCGCTTCCCCGATCGCGGCGGGTACCGCGTCGTTGAGCGCGATGGGTATCGCCTGTGCGGTGGGGGCGTAAAGGCGGTTTACGGTTTCGCTCAAACGCTCGCCGCTCCTTCTGATGGCGGGCATGAGACGCTTCATAAAGGCGGTCTGCGACACGCCGATCAGGTCCAAAAGCATTTTGCCCGCCTTTTCGATGGAGGGCATTTCGTCGAACCTCACCGTAAGCCCCCCGCCGATGCGGTCATAGGTGAACGTATAAAGGCGCATATGCGGCGTTTCCGTAAACGGCACCATTACATGGAGCACGGCGGCCTCGTCGGTAAGCGCCCATCTGCCGCGTGCGGCCGCCCGGAAGCGCTCGCCGCGCATCGCGGCGTTGAAAGCCGTCCACGCGCCGCTGCCGTCCACCGCAAAGCCGTTGCGCTCGTTGTGCTCGTAAAGGGTGATGAAAAGCCGCGAGCCGTTTTTTGAAAAGCGCACGAGCTCCGTACCCGCGCTGAAGTTGCCCTGCACGCATTGTATGGCGAGCGGGAAAAGCCCGGAGGGGTTCGCCACCATGCGGAATTCCTTTTGATCGAGGAGCGCGGCAAGCTCCTCAAATGCCGCCGCGCCGCCCTTCGCGTCCCGCATTTCCTTGGGAAAGGCGAGGTCGAGGCAGCTTTCGGTTTTGCGGAGGGATTGAAGCGCCGCGGGATTTTCAGGCAGGGCTTGCCCGGAGCCGCCGAAAAGCGTGGCGTGCACGAGCCGCATCAGGTCGCCGCGCGCGAAAAGATCGGCGCAGCCGCTAAACATAGCGACCACGGCGTTGTACTCGGGAAACACCATCACATACTGGCCGAACGCGCCGTTGAACTGGTAGGAGCCGTCGGCGTTCACCCATATCTGATAGCCGTAGCCGCCGCTCGCGTCGCCCGCGAAGGTATCGGTCTGCTTTTGCGTGGAGGCGCGCACCCAAGCCTCGCTCACGATCCGCTTTCCCTCCCACACGCCGTTTTGGAGGTAGAGCTGACCGAGCTTCGCGGCGTCCTCAAGCTTGAGATAAAGCCCCCAGCCGCCCTTTTCGATGCCCAGGGGGCAAAGCTCCCACGCGGCCTCACAAATGCCGAGCGGCTCGAAAAGGCGCGGCCTAAGATACGCCATGAGCGGCATGCCGGTCTTGCGCACGAGGATGGCCGCAAGCATGTAGGAATTCATGGAATTGTACTCGAACGACGTGCCGGGCTCGAACTTGGGAAGGGATTCCATAAACATCTTCACCCAGTTTTCGTCGAGCATGGAGCCGACCTCGTTGAAGCGGTTGCCCGACTGCATGGTGAGGAGCTGGCGCACGGTGGCAGCCTTGTGCTGGCGAAGGTAGGAAGGCTGCGCCAGCTCGGGGAAGATATCCGTAAGGCTCTCGTCGAGCGAAAGGCGCCCTTCGTCCGCCGCAATGCCTATGGCCGTGCCGGCCACGCTTTTGCTCATCGAATAGAGCATGTAGGCTTGGGAGGCACAATAAGGCGCCCAAAAGCCCCCGGAAACCACCTTGCCGTTTAAAAGCAGCATCATCCCATGCGGGGCGACGCCCGCTTGGCGCGCGTCGAGCTCGCGATACAGCCGCTCAACGGCGGAAGAGCTCAGCCCCTCCGTCTCGGGCGTGCTGCGTTCGAGCGCGGACGAATGCGCGGCGCCTACGGATTCCGGCTTTTGGCGGCGGAAACCGTAGGGGGGCAGATTGTTGAGATCGTGCCTTAAAAGCTTGATCGCAAGATCGAGGCTTCGAACTTGGATGGAAATATCCATAACACGCTCCTTGGTATGCTCCTTTTAGGCGAAAAAGCCGGGCGGCAAAAAAGCTGCGCGTCCGGCTTGGATCGGCGGCTTATCGCTCAGCGCACGTTGAGGGGGATGCCCTGGCCGGTGCGGTCAAGGTAGAAGGCGGCGGTTGAGGTCTGCACATAGGGGACGAGCCATAAATAGCCGATGCCGAAGGTGAATATGCACAGGAACGCCCAGCCGATAAAGCTCAGCTGCAGGCAGAAGAGGCGCCATTTGTGCCCGCGCATGAGGCGCTTGCTCTCCCGTACCGCGTCGCGGATGCCCATTTCGGGGTGCTGCGCCATCAGGTACGGCGCCATGGAATAGCGGTAGGCGGCGATGATGCCGGGGACGAAAAGCAGGAGCGACCAGAGGAATACGAAAAGGCCCATGAACAGCATCAGCCCGAACGCCTTGAAGAAAATACCGAAGCGCGCAAACAGGTCGGAAAGCTCGGCACGGTTATTGCAAAGGCCGACGTAGAACAGGTTATGGCCGAGCGTGAGCGCGGATGTGACCGCGGACGCCGCGAGGGAGAACACCGTAAGCACCGCCGAATATGTCGTTATGGCGGGGATAAAGCGCGCTATGCTGTCAAAGGATGCGTTGCCGTCTGCAAGCAGCGCCCAGGGAAACGCCGCGCCCGCGGTGAATACGGAGGAGATGCCGGACGCAACGCCCTCCGCGACGAAGGTGCACAGCCAAAATAGCAGGCTCGTGCCCAAAGCAAGGCCCCAGTTCCCCCTAAGCTTATCGCGCGCGATGCGCCTGAAATCCGATGCGCGAAACTCCGCGCGCTGGCCTTCCCATGTTTCGGAGCTCATAAAAACACCCCCGTTTAAAATTTAAAGATAAGAGCGCAGATTACCTTTGTTATTATAGCATCCGGCGCGGCTGTTGAGAATAGCATTAAGGCGACCCGCAGAAGAAAAGACGGAGTACCACGCCCCCGAAAGGGGCAAAAAAGGCGCCGGCGGCGCCTTTTTTCAAATCTTGTGGGTTTTCGCGGCAGGAGACGCGTTTTTTAGGCGCAATGCTCAGTCGTCGCAGCCGCAGTGATGGCCTTCGCCCTCTTCGCCGCCGCAGCAGCAATCGTCGTCGCAGCCGCAGTCGTCGTCGCAGCCACAGCCGCAGCCCTCGTTGAGGCGCTTTTCGGCGATGGCGGCGAGCGCATCCATCTTGGCGTCGTCGGCGGGGAGGAACTCCTCCATTTCGCCGTTGACGACGACCTTCATAATGTACACGTCTTGCTCGGCGGCCTCGTCGCTCTCCTCGTCATCTGCGGAAAGGTCCATCAGCACCGCGTACTCCTCATCCTCGTATTCAAAGTAGTCAATTACGTCAAGCGTAAATTCATTGCCGTCGTCATCGGTAAATGTGACGAGGTCCCTTTCTTCTTCCATGCCGTTATCCGCCTTTCAAACAAATGTTGGAATCTCTACGGCTATTCTACCCCATGCGGCGCGGTTCTAGCAAGAGCGGTTTACAGGATTTCAAATTTGCGTTACCATTAGTTCATGCCGCGTTGCGTATTCTGAGCGACCCGCGCGGCGGAGGAGGCAGGGGGAGATCGTTCCCCCACCATACGCCATGTTCAAAGCGAGTTGGAGCTTCGGCAGAGAAAATTTTGAAAGCGTGCGGGCGCTGAGAAGCGCCTGCTTCGTGGAGGAGCAAGGGATCGCGCCGAACGAGGAGTTCGATGTGTGCGACGGCATAAGCGCGCACCTTTTCGTGGAGGATGGCTCGGGCGAGTCCATCGCGGCGGGGCGCATCTTCCCCGACGGGGAGAGCACGCGCATCGGCCGCATATGCGTTGCGCCGCCCTACCGGGGCGAGCGTTATGACGACCTCGTTTTAAGGCTTCTATTATATAAAGCGGAGGGGCTCGCGGGGGGGAATATCGTCGCCTGTCCGCGCTCTGAGGAGGCGCCCTTTTACGAGCGCTTCGGCTTCAGGCGCGAGGGCGCGCCTTACTTCGAGCGAAATGCCCTGCGCGTGCGCCTGAGCGTGCCGCGCGACGGCATCGTATGGCGCAGCGAATGCAAGGAGCCTTAACGGCGTTCGCGGCGG
>JAJFTZ010000064.1 GCA_021372675.1 Eubacteriales bacterium | reverse complement strand
CTTTTTGCTTCCGATGTACTTAAGAAGCGCTTGAACGCTTTTTTCCCCCGCGTTCAAAAAAAACTCCCGCTCCAGGATGTCCTCGAGGCTGTGCGCGTCGGAGGAATAGAGCACATGGTAGGGGGAGGGGTCGAAGCCCCTCGGAAGCGGGACATTCCGCATCAGCTCCACCGAGGAAAAGGACGGGCTTTCCGGCATAAAGCCCAAAAGATAAAGCAGCGAGTTCGCCGTGCGGTTGATGTGCGCGGGCACGCTCACGCCGCCGCGCGAGGCGCAAAGCGCGGCGAGCTCGTCGATGGTAAGTTCGCTCGATTGGATGAGAAGCCTTTCCTCGTGGCGAACGAGCGCATCGTTTTCATCGAGCACCGCCTGCTCCCCGAAAAAATCCGGCATGTTGGGCATATCGGGCAGAGTTTCATAGAGTGCGCGCGAAAAATCTTCCGCCGCGCAAACGGTTGGGAAGTAGCAAAGCAGATGCACCTCCTCGCTGCTTTGCGCCTCCACGCCGGGCAACAATAAAAGGCCGCACGCGTCGGCGACGGCCTTGATAGCGCTCAGGTTCCACGCGCAGTTGTGGTCGCACACGGCGATCGCATCCAAGCCCTTGAGCATGGCCATGCGCACGATGTTGTTCGGCGTCATATCCATTTGGGCGCAGGGGGAAAGGCAGCTATGGATGTGGAGGTCGCAGGCGAGCTTTTCCATTACTTTAGGCTTGCAATGCCGAGCCGCGCCATGCGGCCGCAAATTTCATACGCGGTAAGCGGGCTTTTGACGAGGGCGATCCCTTCTTCGGCGGCCTTTTTGGCGGGCGCCTCATCGGGCGAAACGCCCTCGGGGAAGATCACGCACGCCATTTCGTGGAGCGACGCGAGTGCGACCACGTTCATATGCGTCTGTATGGTCACCCACGCGCAGCCCTGCCTGCCGTTCGCCATCACCCAGCTCAAAAGGTCGCAGGCGTAACCGCAGGTCACTTCGTTTTCGCCGCCCTCCGGGCCGATAAGCTCGCCGTTAAGCTCTAAAGCAAGTTCCTTTGCCGTCATAAGTCCATACTCCTTACCTTATCCGCGTTTATGCGCTTCCGCGAGGTCTACCATTTCCTGCGCCATGATGCGCACCTTGTCGCGCAGCTTGAAGATGCAGTCCATCTCCACGGCAAACCCGCGCACGATGTCCTCCGCGAGGGTGCGGCAGGTGGGGGAGCCGCAGGAGCCGCAATCGAGCCCCGGAAGCTGCCGGTTGACACGCTCGAGCTCGTCCATCATGCGCGCGGCCTCGGCTACATCGTCGCTCAAGCATAAAATACTTTGCGGCTCAAACGGCGTATCGTAACGGATGAGCGCGGAATCGACGTATTTCTGCACATGCTCGTCGTGCTCCGGGTCGAGGCGCGGCTGCGAGTTGGCGATGCGGCGCGCGCGGTTTTTGGCGACAAACTGGTTTTCGAAATTCAGCGGCCCGCCGACGCAGCCGCCGCCGCACACAAGCGGCTCCAAAAGGTGCAGCCCCGTGATGCGCTCGTTTTCGAGCTCATCGAGGCATTGGCATACGTTGTCGATGCCGTCTACGGCAAGGTAGTGCTCCGTGCCGACGGCGCTGCAGAGCCCGCCGATCACCGCCGTGCCGAGGCCGAAAGCGCCCGCCGGGAAGGGTATGGAGCACACGAGCCCCTTTTCCTTGTTGCTTTCTATGGTTTTTACAAGTTTCGCATACACGTCGCGCACGGCAAAAATGCCGTCGATTTCGCTTTTCTGTGTGCCTAAGGGCGCGCTTATGTGCGCCATCCCCGCTGGGCAGGGCGAAATATAGTATACGCCCACGTCCGTTTCGTCTACGCCGTACATCTCGCAGAATTCACGCTTAGCGATGCGCGCGGCGATTTCGTTGGAGGGCAGAAAGGGCGAGAGGTTATCGATGAGGTTAGGGTAAAGCATCGTTACGAGCCTCGGCACGACGGGGCAGCTCGTAGAGATCACGGGGAGCGCCGCGCCATCGCTCCTCAGGTGCTTCCTGAGCGCCTCGGCGAGGATTTCGTAAGCGCGCGCCTCTTCGTAGATGGAATCGAACCCGAGCGAATATAGGCCGCTGTAGACCTCTTCCGGCGCGGCGATCGATTGGAACTGCGTATAAAACGTGCTTGCCACCACGGCAATATTGCACTTGTGATCGTTTAGCGCGTCGAGCGGCGTGGTGACGGAAACCATCGCGTGATGCGGGCACACGACGATGCAGCGGCCGCAGTCGATGCAGCTTTCCTCCAAGATCTTTGCCTTGCCCATCTGCACGCGGATGGCTTCGGTGGGACAGTTTTTGATGCAGGAGGTGCAGCCCACGCACCTTCGCTTGTCGAGCACGACGGAATGCTTGTACATCGGTTACCTCCTTGGGGATATGCGAGCGAAAACGCTGTGTATTTTAAAAACCGCGGGTCAGTCGCGGCGGTCGAGCAGGTAGTTCGCCTCGATGACGGTGCCTTCGCCCACCTCGGAGCGTATGGAAAACGAGTGGCTGTGCCGCTTTACGTTGGGAAGGCCCATGCCCGCGCCGAAGCCCATGCTGCGCACCTCCTCCGAAGCGGTGGAGTAGCCCTCGGTCATGGCGAGCGCGATATTCTGTATGCCGGGGCCGCGGTCGGCGCTTCGTATGCGGAGCATGTCCGGCTCGATCTCAAGCGTGAGCGTGCCGCCCAGAGAATGGATGACGAGGTTCAGCTCGAGCTCGTAGGATACGATGGCCGCCTCGCGGAGGATGGCGGGGGCGATGCCCATCTTTTTGAGGGTGCGCTTTATTTTTGAGGAAGCTTCGCCCGCGGTATCGAAGCTGCCGCGTTCCACGTCATAAACCTCGCGGTAGAGTATTTCCGCCATAGGTCAATCCCTCGCGCCGCTTCTTAAGCCCGCCGCGTAAAGGAGGCCGCAGGAGGTGAAAAGCGTTTTTTCGGTGTACAAAAGCACCATCTCGCGCTCACAGGCCGCAGAGATGATCTCATGGGGCACTTCCTTGCCGCGCACGAAAACGATGCAGCGTATGTCGAGCACGTCCGCTGTGCGAAGCGTGTGCTGGTTGACCATGCCCGTTAAAAACAGCGTGCGTCCGCGCACAAAAGCAAGCGCGTCGCTCATCAGGTCAGCGCCGAAAGCATAATCGACCTCGATCTCGTCGAGCCGCTCCTCCCCGCACAAAACCCGCGCGCCGAGCGCGCGCGCCACTTCGGATACCTTCATGATTTAAGCTCCCGATTTCACGCGACGGAGCCGAACGCTTCCATCAACTTGAAATATTCATGTGTAAGATATAATTGAGTATACTTGATTTGGGCCGAAAAAGCTACCTGTGTTTGCGCGTCGCTCGCGGCGATGGCGCTCAGCTCGCTTTCGTATGTGTCGTAACAGGCGAGGAGCTTTTGTAAGACCTCGCTGCCGGAATTGCCGTAGCCCTCCAAAACCTTCATGCCCTCCTTGAGGCTAACCGCGATAGAGGCACAGTCGGCTTTGCCCGCTTCCACGTCGCCTGTGGAGGCGTCGTATCGCACGGCGGTGGCGCTAAGCGCGCTTTGGGCGTTCGCAAGCGCCTGAAAGCCCGCTTTCACGCTTTCAAGCTGATCCTCCGGCGCGGTCACGCGGAAATTCGCGGAGGCGGTGGCGAGCGGATACACCATGCAGTCCACACCCTCATCCTTAAGCCTGTCGCGCACCTCCTGCGCGCTCTCCAGCGTAATATAGCCCGCCGCGAGCACGCGGTAGCGGTCGCCTGACTGCATCACGTAGCCGCCGCCGCCCATCGCCTTCAAAAGCGCCGCCTGCGCGTTCGCATTTTGCTCCGTGGAAAAGGAGCCCATTTGCAGCATATAGCAGGTAACGGCAGGCAGGCTCACCTCCGCGCTGACGGAGTTTTTTTCGGTGGATAAGCTTACCTCCGAGGTGTTGGGCGGGGGGGAGGTATCGGGGACGTTCGCTTCGTCCGTGCCGCCGCTGTCTTTTTTATCGCCGGAGAACGCTTCGATCACGGGCGCGATCACCTTTTGCGCGATCCATTCGCCCGCGGCGGAGGCCGAGATCAAATAAACGATACCGCCCACCATCAAAAGCGCGATCACCGCGCGGACCGCGCCGCCGTCGCCGCCGCGGCGGCGTCTGCGCCGGCTCCTGCGCCGTGCGTATTCCATATATATGCCTCCCAACTTGCTTTTTTTGTATATGGCTATGCAAACGGGAGGCGGAACATGAAAAAATACGGCGGCGGCTGTTTTGGAGATTTCTGTTACATCCGCATCGTGCAGATCAGCTTGACGACGCCGCCGATCACGAGCTGGCATGCCGCGGCAAGAATGAGCGCTATAAACACCGTTTTATCGAAATAGCCCGCGATGACGCCCGCGACGATCATCGCCGCGGAGATAAATAAAAGCATCGGCATACCGGCCCTTGCCCGTGTGGCCTTATACCTTTCATCGTTTTCACGGTTGAACTCGCGCTGCAGCCTTTTTTCATCGCGAAGAAGCAGCCTGTAGCGGAGGATGAGCGCCGCCGCCGGAAGCCCCAGCGCCGTGAACGCGCCTATCTGAAAGCTGTGGACAAAACTTTCCGGAATATCTTTCGCGAAAAACACGTCGTAGACCCCTAAAGCGGCGGCGGCAAGCACGGGTACGATGAGGAGCGCGATCCTCCTTGTTATCACCTTTTTATAAGCTTCCATGTTACGAATCCTTTCCATCGTCAATTTCCGAAAAATCAAAAACTTCCTCTATAGTCAGGCCGAAATAATGTGCGATCCTATACGCCAGAGGTAAGGAGGCGGTATATTTTCCCACCTCGATCGACGTGATCGTTTGGCGGGTTACGCCCACGGCGTCCGCAAGCTCCTCCTGCGAAAGCTTATTTTTCTTGCGCAGCTGCGCGAGATTCGTTTTCAAGCCTTCACCTCCTTTTTAGAAAATGCAATGCATGCTTTGCGTAATTGGAATAGTATACTTTGCATGAAATGTCAAGTATGTTTTGCAAAAGTATTACTGAACATATAAAAAACTCCTAGGTGGTTCGGAGGGGCGGAGCCGAAGCGCTGTCGTTGCACATCCTCGCGGGCCGATGAGGGGACCGGCCCCTACAAACAAACCCCCCGGGTGGTTCGGAGGGGCGCGACCCTTCGGAGGCAAAATTCCGGCTTCGGCGGCATGTACGCCGAAACGGATAAAATCCGTAGGATTTTGTTCCTTGCGGGAAGTGCCGGCCGCGCCGAAGGCGCAGGCACTTTCTGAAAAGTCAGAGAAGCGGCCCTGAGGCCGCTTCTCTGATATAAAAAACGAGCAAAACGTAAGCCGAGTTCTGTCTGTGGGTGACCATCTATCTAGGCCTGTCGTTGCCGGCAGGCTCAAGCGATTATCGAGAGCGTGACGGGCCGCCATTTTGGCAAGCATGCTTGCCGAGACTCTCATTCCAATCTTGCACCGGGTGGGGTTTACAGGGCGGTCAAGTCGCCAAGCCGCCGGTGAGCTCTTACCTCGCCTTTCCATCCTTACACCGGACGAGCCGGTGCGGTATCTTTCTGTTGCACTTTCCCTGGAGTCGCCTCCGCCGGACGTTATCCGGCACCCTGCCCTATGGAGCTCGGACTTTCCTCATACGGACAAAGCCGCATGCGGTCACCTGTTTTACTCGCTTTCTTCAAACTTATGTGTACAATATCCTGCCGCAGTTTTCGCATTCCACAAGCTCGAGGCCGGAGGAAACGCGCTTCACGACCGCGGTGGGGAGCGACATGTTGCAGCCGCTGCACTGGTTGTTTTCCACCTTCGCGATGGGTACCGCGTGGTGGGACTTCACAAACGTGTACTTCTTGAGAAGCTCCTCGTCCACATCCTTTTTTGCGGAATCGACCACCGCCTTCGCGGCGTCGATCTCGGGCTGCGCGGCCTTCAAAAGATCGTCGCATTGGGCGCGAAGCTCGTCGTATTCCTTTTTCGCCTTGCCCGCGCGGGCGTAGGTTTCCTTATAGTCGTTGGTCGCGTTCTCGATCCACGAAAGGGTGTCGTAAAGGTCGCGGCGCTCGGCCGTGATCTGCTCGAGAAGCGCTTCGAGCGCCCTGCGGGATTCCGCCATCTCCGCGGCGGTACACTGTTCGTCGTTTTCCATGATAGCGATCTCGCTCAATTCGAGCTCGTATTGCTTTTGCAGCTCCTCAAAGTGGGAGGCAAGCTTCGTGACGTTTGCGTTTCGAAGCTCGAGCTGCGCGCGGATGCCGTTAATCTGCGTTTGCTGCTCGCTTAAAAAGCCGTAAAGCTTGTTGAGCTTTTGGCGCTCGGGCGAGGTTTTTACGCGGCTTTCCAGCCTGTCAAGCGCAAGCTCAGCCTCGTGGTAGCGCAGCAATGCTTCCAGTTTGTTCATGCAATCTACCTCCTGTGTCGGCTCTTCCTACCTCGTTATGCCTCTTAAAGGCGCCGCTTCAGAACGAGCCAACTTATATTCTACATCATCGGTCAAGCTCTGTAAACGTCTGATCCATGGCAACAGAACCACATTTTCCGTTTCGTAATGGCCTGCCTCGATTACGTTTAGCCCGAGGGCAAGTGCACTAAGCGCCTGATGGTGCTTCAATTCCCCCGTAACATAGGTATCTGCGCCCGCAAGCCGCGCGTCTTTCACGTTGCCGCCGCCCGCGCCGCCTATGACCGCCACCTTTTTTACCGCCGCGTCGGCCGCGCCGCAAAAGCGCACGGTCGCACGCAGTTCCCGTTCCACAAACGCGGCGAACGCGTTAAGCGTGAGGCCACCCCCGACCGTGCCGATCCTGCCGAGGTTTTCAGGCGGCAGGGGAACGGCGTTTAAAATTTTGAGCCGTTCGCACAGGCAGTCGTTCACGCCGAACTGTGCGGCGTCGAGGTTGGTGTGCGCGGCGTAATGGGCGATGCCCGCGCGGATGAGCGCGTAAGCGGCAGCGGTGGAAGGGGAATACGGGTCGATCCTCCGCACCGGCTCGTGGAGGATGGGGTGATGCGTCAAAAGCGCGTCGGCGCCCCATAAAACGGCTTCCTCCGCGGTGTCGGGCGTGCAGTCGAGCGCTACGAGCACTTTTTTGATTTCTGTGCGTGTGGTGCCTACTAAAAGCCCCACGTTGTCGCCCTCCATGGCGAGTTCGGGCGGCGCCAGCGCTTCGAGCGCTAAAACCCAATCGTAGGTTTTCATGGGCATTCCTCCGTAAAACGCATGAGCGCGTCAAGCTGATCGAGTTCCTTCACGAGCGTCTCCGGCACGACGCCCGCCCTTTGCGCCTTTTCGAGCCGCTTTACATGCCCCGCACGGTAGCGGCGGAGGAGCGGGAGAAGGTTTTTGTCGCGCTTTTGCGCCATGACCCAGCCGAATTTGTAAACGCCCTCCGGGAAATTTTCGGGGATCGCCTCCGGCTCGCCAAAACGCGCCGCGATGAGCTGGTAATACCTTCCCGCCTCAAAAGCTATGCGCTCGTCCAAAATGCGAAAGCCGTTGTGGTGCAGATAATACCTAAGCTCCGCCGTGCCGCGCATGGGCTGCATCATGATGCGCTCGGCGTTTTGTGCGACCTCGGGCGAATCCGCGAGGATACGCGCGATGAGCGCGCCGCCCATGCCTGCGATTACAAGCGCGTCGGCCTCGTTTTTTGCAAGCCCACTAAGGCCGTCTGCTGTGCGGACGCTTAAACGGCTCTCCATGTTACAGGCTGCGGCAAGCTCCCGCGCCTTGTCGAGCGACTTGTCGCTTATATCGCTCGCGATGGCGCGCGCGGCCTGTCCCGTTTGCAAAAGCGCCACGGCGAGGCGGCCGTGATCGGCGCCGATGTCGGCCACCGTATGAAAAGCGCCGAGCATATCGGCGACGGCGCTGAGCCTCGCGCCTAAAACGATTCCCATGAAGCCCCCAAAATAAACGGTCTACCTCCATTGTAAAGGATTCGTAAACGCAATGCAAACGTCAATCCACCGCTTTGATGTGGTAGAGACGCGAGCCGCCGTCGCCCAAAACGCGGATGCCCTCGTTGTAGCCGGTGCTCGAAAACTGCTGCATCAGCGGGACGCCGCAATAGGAAAGCGCGTCGCCGCCGACACGGTAAATTTCCTCGTTGACCGAAAACATGTAGCGCCGTGCGATGAGCATGAGAGGCAGCCCCTCGCCCGAGAGCTTTACGGGGCTTATGTGGTTGATGAGCGAGCCGAAGGTTTTCACGCTTATGTACTGCGGGCGGGTTTTTACCTCAAACAGCGCGTCGGGATCAAGCCCGTTCACGCGAAGTATATCGTGGGCGTGCGCGGGCTCCGCGCTGAACTGGTAAAAGCCCGCGAGCGCCTCGCGCCCGTCGTCGCTTACGACCGCCCAAACGGGGCGGTTATGCTTAAAAGCGGACTCCATGCGGTAAAACGTGCCGAATTGGAAAAGCCGGCGGTGCTTTTTGTAAAACTCGATTTGCTTTTTGACGCAGTTTTTATCGAACGGCGTAAGCTCCGTGGGGTCGAGCTCGTAGCCGAACGCGCCGAACGCCGCCACGTTGAACCGCGTTTCGATGGACGTCGCACGAAGCGTAGGGGAGTGCGGGCTTTGCGATACGTGCGCGCCGATGACGCTCGGCGGGTAGCCGTAGCTTGTGCCCTCCTGTATGGTGAGGCGGCAGACGGGGTCGGTGTTGTCGCTCGTCCAAATCTGCGGCATGTAGCATAGCGTGCCGAGGTCGAAGCGGTTGCCGCCCGACGCGCACGCTTCGAACAAAATATTCGGGAAGCGTGCCGTGAGCGTTTCAAGCACCTCGTAAAGCCCCAGCATGTAGCGGTGGAAAAACTCGCACTGCCTCCCGGGCGGGAGCGTGGGTGTGTACATGTCGGAAAAATTGCGGTTGCAGTCCCATTTGACATAGGCGATCTCCGCGCTCGAAAACACCTTGCTCATCGAATCGATCAGGTACCGGCGAACCTCCTCGTTGGTCAAATCGAGCACGAGCTGCGTGCGCCCCAAGGCAGGCTCGCGGTTGGGGAGCCTTACCGCCCAATCGGGATGCGCGCGGTAAAGGTCGCTATCCTCGTTCACCATCTCCGGCTCCACCCAAAGGCCGAAGGAAAGCCCGAGCCCTTCGAGCTTTTTTTGAAGCCCGTCGAGGCCGTGCGGCAGCTTTTTTCTGTTGACCGTCCAATCGCCCAAGGCGCGCTTATCGTCGCGCCGCTCGCCGAACCAGCCGTCGTCCAGCACAAAAAGCTCCATGCCGAGCTTCGCGGCCTGCTTCGCCATGGAAAGGAGCTTTTGCTCGTTAAAATCGAAATAACAGCCCTCCCAGGTGTTGATGACGATGGGGCGCTCCCTATTTTTCCACGCGCCGCGCACGATGTGCTCGTTCACGAAGTTGTGCATGTGCTGTGAGGCGCCGTTAAGCCCCTCGTGCGAGAAGGTTATGACCGCCTCGGGCGTGGAAAAGCTTTCGCCGTTTTCGAGCGCCCACGAGAAGGCGGCGGGGTTGACGCCCGTGAGCACGCGTGTTTTGCCGGTATGCGTTGCCTCCACGATCTCGGCGTGGTTGCCGCTATAGACGAGGTTGAAGGCGTAAACGTCGCCCGCGTGCTCCGTTGCGGCGTTTTGCTTGAGCATGACGAAGGGGTTCGCGCGGGCGCCGCTCACGCCCAGTTTCGAGTCGTTCACATAGATGCCCGTGGAAAGCGGCTTCTCTTGAAGCTGCCGCTCGTTGGCCCACGCGCCCGTGAAGGTAAGAAGCGTTAAGTCCGTTCGGCCAAGGTCGAGCTGCATGCTCATAAGGCGCTTTATCATTACGCGCGCGCCGGAGCGGTTCGTAAGCTCCATCCTGCGGCAGATGACGTCGCAATCGTAAAATGCGGTATAAAAAAGCTTCAGGCTAAGGCCGAGCGCGTCGTCCGAAAGCTCGAACACATGCGTCTGCGCGCTGTCGGCGGGGTCGTAGGAGGAAGGAAGGCACGCGATAGGCGGTTTTTCCGCAAGCACACTGTGGGAAACGAAGGTGAAATCGGCGGTGTTCGCGCCGTTTTCCGTAACGACCTCCACTGCGGCCTCGCGAAAATCCCCGCGGCCGTAGGAGGAGCATTCCAAAAGCACGTCGTCCAGCCCGAACGCGTCGTTATCCCGCGCGTAGGCGACCATGTTGCCGTAGGGCGTGGCATACTTTTCCCTTAAGGATGCGTAGTCCTCGCGCTCGCGGATGCGCCTGCCGTAATAGAGGCAGCTTAGAAGCCCAGGTTCCGATACGTTAAGAAGGTAGCTCGTGTTTTTGGTAAAAAGATGCGTCGTCATGCGCGCCTCCCAAAAAAGATTCCGCTTTTGTTTGATTTTACCATGGAAAGGCGGGCGCGCCAACGGATAGAGCAAATATGCGGGAACGGTCTTAGCGTCCGGCCCCGCCGGCGCTAAAACCGTTCCCTGCGATATAAGTCCGTACCGCTTACGGCGTAAACTGGTAGATTGTCTGCACCGCGTCCTGCTCGTAGCTTACGCCCGCCACGTCCGCGATAGCCTGCGCGAGGTACTCCACGGCGTTATACGCCTGTTCAAAGGTGTTTTTGTTGTCGCCGATCTCCACGAGCAGGCATTGGTTGGATACGTGCTGGTTATAGCGGCCGCTCTTTACGCGGATATCGCGCATCAGCCCGGCGTTAAATTGCAGCAGGCGCTCGGTGAGTTTTTTTGCGAGCGCGTGGTTGGCGGCAAAATCTGGCATTTCGGCATAGCCCGTGCCCGTGGCGCCCTTGCCCGTACCCACCACGAACATCATCTGCGCCACCTCCTTGCCGTTGATCGTCACGAAGCCGCCCGCGCCCGCGTCGCGGTGAAGGTCGATGAACATGGTGATGGAGGGGTATTGCTTCTTATATTTTTGCATGGTAGTGAGCGAGCGTTCGTAGGCCGTCTTAAGCGTGGGCGGTTCGTGGTCGGTGGTATCGTGGAGGACCGCGATACCGTACTTATCCCGCAAAAGCTCGGCAAGCCGTTCTCCGAGCGCCACCACATTCCGGTCGTTTTGCCGGGTGCGCCATTCGCCACAGGCGGTGTAGGCGTATTGGCGTGTGGGCGTGTACGCCTCGGTGGTGTGCGTGTGGTAAATGAGCACGCGCGGCGCCGTGCCCGAAAGGTCCACATTCTTGTTGTTCCCGGCGTCGGAAACGTTCAAAAGCTCGAGGCGTATGCTGTCGCTTATGCCCGCGTCGAACTTGGTCAGCTCCACCTCGATGGGGTTTATATCGGGAACAGCGGGCGGACCGGCCTCCGGCGCTTCGGGCAGCTGGTCGGCAGGTACACCGAGGAGCGTGCCCCTAAAAAGAAGCACGCCGATCAATATGGCCGCCGCGACGGCGACAGCGCGCACGATGCGCCCCGTGAGAAGGCCCGCCGAATTCTTGCTTTTTCGCCGTGAACGTCCTTTTTTCATATGACAAGCCCTCCTGCATCATAGGTATGCAAAGAGGGCATGGGCTTATGCAACGAGCATGCGTATCTCGTCGTAGGAAGCGTCGAAGAGCGCCAAGTTGATACCGTCGGCCAAAATGCGCGCCATGTCCTTGACAATGGTATCGATGTCCTTGGGTGTTACGATGAGCGTGCCTATTTTCTCGTTAATGACCTTTTCCGCGAGCGCCTTGAGGCGTTCTTCGTCCTTATGGAGCCCGGTTTCATCGGCGATGAGGCTTATGGTATCCTGCGAGATGGTAGAGGCGTACACCACGAGCGGCACGCCGATGGCGATCACGGGCACGCCGAAGGTATCCTTAGTGAGCCCGGCGCGCGCGTTGCCCACGCCGCTGCCGGGGCTTATGCCCGCATCGGTTAATTGCAGGGTGGTGCTGATGCGCGCGGCGCGGCGCGACGCGAGCGAGTCGATGGCGATGATGAGGTCGGGTTTCACATGCTCGGTCATGCCGCGCACCACCTCCATGGTCTCGATGCCCGTTACGCCGAGCACACCCGGCGCGGCGGCGCATACGGAGCGCACGGGGCCGGGGAGGGCGTCGGGCAGGAATTCGGCGATGTGCCGCGTCACATACACGAGCTCCGCCACGGCGGGGCCCAGGGAATCCGGCGTGATGGCGCGGTTGCCTAAGCCTACCACGAGCACCGTGGCGTCTTTTTTGAGGTCCTTCAAAAGCGTTTTCAGCTCGTCGCTGAGCGCTTTGCTCAGTTCCTCGAAAAGCTCGAGCGGGCGGGATACAAGATCGGGCGCGTCCAGCGTCACATAGGTGCCCTTTTGCTTGCCGATCTTTTGGGCCGCCTCGTCGGTCTCCACCCTTATGCGCGAAATTGTGATTCCCGCGCGCTCCGCGTTTTCCTCCGTAACGCCCGTAAGCTCCGGGTGCAGCTCGCGCGCCTCCAAGGCGAGGTCGGTATAAACAGGCATAAAAATCTCCTTGACACTCGGTTCAAAATCGGTAAGACTAGTATTGCCCCGACAACGCCGCGCTATTTGCGAAAAACGCCGCGGCATGCGCGGGATTTTGCTTGCAATGCGCATTTTTCCGTGATATAATCTACAACGTTCGATTAAAAAGACAGGAGTGAATTGTTTTGGCAAACCACAAATCCGCTTTGAAGCGCGTGGGTATTACCGCAAAAAAGAACCTTCGCAACCGCATGGTCGCCTCTCAGGCCAAAACGGCCGTAAAGAGCTTCGACGCCGTTCTCGCCGGCGGGGATAAGGCCGCCGCCGAAAAGGCGTTCGTTGAGACCGTGAGCACCGTCGATAAGGCTGCCGCGAAGGGCGTTATCCATAAAAACGCCGCCAACCGCAAAAAGGCGCAGCTCGCCAAAAAGCTCGCCGCCAAGTAAAGCGGTTACCGCGTAATTTTTTAAGCGCAGGAAAGGAGCCGGCCCGAGGGTTGGTTTCTTTGCGTAGAAGTATGATTAGAAGCGTTCCGGTTTACCGGGACGCTTCTTTTGCGGCTTTTTAGGGGAAAATACGGAAAATTCTTAAAAGTTCACGGGAAATACCGCTGAAACGTCATTCTAAGCTCCGTGATCGGCGTGCCCAACGTGAGCGCGGCGGACGCGCCGTCGAAACGGAAGCCGTACCGCTCGTAAAAGCGGATGGCCTTAACGTTGCCCTCGAGCACCCAAACGGCTATCTTCGGATAGCTTTCGAGCGCCTCGAAGCAGGCGTTCATCAGCGCATAGCCTATTTTATGCTTTTGGTATGCTCTAAGCACATAGATGGCATATACTTCGCCGCAGCCGGGTAAGTCTTCGTTGCGGCATTCGCCATAGCAGGCGAAGCCTACGATCTTTTCGTCCGCCTCGGCGACGAGCGTGTTATCGGGCCAGCGGCGGGCGCGCTCGACAGACCTTTCAACCGAAAGTCCATCGAGATAGGCTTGATCCACAAGCCCCGTATATGCCTCCTGCCATGTTTTCCAGTGTACGTAGGCTTTCCCCTCAATATCCTCCGGGCGCATGGCACGCAGGCCGAATTCCACGGCGATCCCTCCCTTTAGCGCACGAAATACTTAAAAAACGCCGCTTCCAGCGCTTGCGTATCCTTCATGGCGCCGGAGTTATTGAGAAAGCCCACGTCCGAAAACGCCTTGGCGATTTCGGCGACCTCGGCATAGGAAAAGCGTTTGGCAAAGTCGTAATTTCTTTGCGCGGCGGCGGGGGGCAGCGCGAGCGCTTTCGAAGCTTCGGCGCGCTTGAGGCCCTCGTCGATAAGCTGCCGCGCCTTCAACACGGTTTGTATCCGCTTGCCGAACAATGTCGCGAGGCCCATAGCGCTCGCGCCGGAATCGAGAAGCCGCTTCAGGGCTAAAAAACCTTCCTGCTTGCGCCCGTCCGACAGGAGGTTGATGATGCGGAAGGTATCGCTTTCCAAGCTAGGCGTCACCACCGCGTCGAGCACGGCGCGCGTCACCTCGCGGCCTTCGCCCGCGTAGGCCGCCGCCTTTTCGAATTCGCCCGAAAGCGCGGTCATATCCGTACCCACAAGGTTTATAAGGTAGCGCGCATCCTTTTCCGCGATGGGGGAGCCGAGCTTTTTGCCGCGCTGCAAAAGCCACCGTGCGGCCTCGTCCGCCGTAAGCTCTATAAACAATACCTCGCGGCCCATGGCTTTGAGCGCTTTCACGATGGTGAGGTTATCCGCCGCTTTGCCGCGCGTAAAAAAGATGAGCGCGGTGGAGGGGGGGATAAGGGGCGCGTAATCCGCAAACCGTCTTGCCGCATCCTCCACGGGGAGCGCACGGCAAACGACTACACGGCGCTCCGCGAAAAACGGGAGCGTTTCACAGGCTGCGCGCACCGCGTTATAATCCGCCTCCTCGAAGAAAACCGCGTTGAGCGCGCGCGTCCCCTCGTCGAGCGAGTTTAAAAGTGTGCGGAGCATGCCGTCCTTTACGAACTCCTCACCGCCGTGGAACAGATACGCGCCGGAAGGTGCGGAGTTTTTTATTAGGGCTGCGAATTCGGTATGGTTCATAGTCGCATTATAGCAGAAACGCTTTCAAAAGACGAGCATGGCGGCGGCCGCCAAAAGAAACGCCGCGCCGCCCGAAAGGTACTTTACGGCGGGCCTTTTCAGGTTGTAGCGCGAGAGGAGCGCCATCGCCGAATAGAGTAGGAGGGCGGCGGGCATGGGAAGCTTTTCGAATTTGGTCACGGCGAAGGGCAGTTTCGCGATAAGCTCCGCCGCGCGCACCGTTACGCTTGCGCAGAAGTCGCCCAAAAATGCGGGCGCGGAGGCGAGCGAGGGGGAAAGGAAGAAGAGGAGCACCGCGACGAGCCCCACGATAAGCCCGAGGCTCGCGACCGGCAAAATGAGGATGTTCGAAAAAAGCGTGAGCCACGCGACGGAGCCGAAATAGTGCGCGCTTATCGGGAAGGTGCCGAGCGTGCCGCATGCCGTGAGGGAGATATCCGCCGCGACGCCCTCGCTCAAAAACGAGAGCTTGTCCTTAAACGGTTCGTAAAAGAGCGCGATGGCGTAAACCGCCGCGAAGGAAAGCTCATAGCCGATATCGAAAAGCTGCATGGGGGCGATGAGAAGAAGGATGATCGCCGCGAGCGAAAGGGACGAGGACAAGTCGCTGCGCCGCTTGAACACGCCGCTTAAAAGCACGCATTGCGTCATCACCGCCGCCCGTGCGAGCGAGGCGGGGAAGGCGGTCACGGCGCAATAGAGCAGGGAAAACAGGCCGACCGCGAAAAAGCGCGTCAGCCGGTATTTTTTTGGAATGAGCTTCAGGATCAAAAACGCGTAGAGCGATATGTTCATGCCCGAAAGCGCGAGGATGTGCGAAAGCCCGGTGCTTTGAAACGCGTAGAGCGTGGAAGGGTTAAGCTCCGTTCGGTAGCCGAACAGCATGCCTTTCATCAACCCGGCGTTTTTAGGAAACAGCGCGTCGGACGCTCCATAGAGCGCGTCGCGAATGCCGTTAAGGAGCGACTCCGCCGCCGCGAAAAAGGGCGCGTCGGCAAGCTCAAGGTGCAAAAAGCGGTGTGCGCCCATGCGCAGAAGCCCCGCGGCGAGCGCCGCAAAAAAGAGAAAGCCGCCGGGCCGCCCCCAAAACGACAGCAGGAGCGCGGGCAGCAAAAGGAGGCACACGGCGGCAAAGAGCCATGCCCGCTCGAGCGCGCTCCCGAAAAAAACGCCGCAGGAAAGCCCGAGCGCGATCACGCAAAGCGCCCGAAACTGAAAATAAGGCGCGCGCTTCCCTTGCGGCGTGGTTTCCATGAGAATTTACTTGTTCAGCGCCGCGACGGCTTCGATCTCCACGAGCCCGCCCGCGGGGAGCGCCGCTACCTGCACGCAGCTCCGCGCGGGGAAATCGCCGGTGAACTGCGCGCCGTAGATCTTGTTGACGAGTGGGAAATCCTTCATGTCGGCAAGAAAAATGGTGGTCTTTACGATGTCGTCGAGCGTGGCGCCCGCCGCCTCAAGCACGGCCTTCAGGTTTTGAAGCGCCTGCTCGGCCTGCGCCTCCACACCCTCTTTGAGCTTGCCGGTGGCGGGATCGAACCCGAGCTGGCCGGACGTGAACACGAACGGGCCGCTTACGGCCGCGTGGCTGTAGGGGCCGATCGCGGCGGGCGCGTTGCTCGCGGAAACGGTTTTTTTCATAGGGATGCTCCTTTCTTTTTGGAGGCTCGAGGCGATGTCCTTAAGCCATAGGATGTAGGCGCTTTCGCCGGTATCGCTGTAGTATTTTTTGCGCACGCCGAATTTTTCAAAGCCGAGCGAACGGTAGAGCGACTGCGCTCTCAGGTTGGATTCCCGCACCTCGAGGGTCATCTTTTCCGCGCCGAGGGAGCTTGCAAGCTCCATCATGCATATCATGAGCGCGCGCCCGTAGCCGTTCCCGCGCGCCTCGGGCGCGATGGCGACGTTGGTGATATGCGCCTCCTCGAAAATGAGCCACATGCCCGCGTAGCCGATCACCGCGCCGTTTTGGATAGCCACGCGGTAATGCGCCACATCGTTTTTCAGCTCCCCCGCGAGGGCGTTGTACGACCACGGTGTGCGAAAGCTTTGCTTTTCAAGCTCCGCCACGCGCGCAATATCCGCCTTTTGCATGGGCCGAAAGGAGATAGGTTCCATGTTAAACCGTCTCTTTTCCCGCGCCGCGCAAGCGTTCGGCCTGTGAGGGGCGCAGATAAAGGGGAAGCGCTTCCCTTTGCGCGTCCCCGCTTTGGTGAAATATATAACCCTTTGCCGCGACCGCATCCGCGAACAAAGCGCCGCCGCGATGAACGTTGGCGGTTTCGTCGAAGGCGAGGATATCTTCGGCATAAGCCGCGGCGCCGTCGCCCACGTAGAAAGAGCCGCGCGGGAGAAGCGGCAAAAGCTCGTGAAGCGTGGTCGCGCACGGCGGGAGTTTGGCGGCGCCGTTTTCGTAATGCGCGGCATATACTTTTTTGGACTTCGCGTCGATGAGCGCGCAAACGCTGGTGTGTTGCTTCGCGCTTTCATGGAGCGCGTCGAGCGAGCAGACACCAGCGACCGCGCAATTTGAGGCCGCCGCCATAGCGTTTACGGCGCATATGCCGATGCGCACACCCGTGAACGAGCCGGGGCCGATATCCACGGCGTAGGCATCTATATCCCGCGCCGAAAGCCCATGTTCTTCAAGCAACCGCTCGCAAAGCGGCAGGATCGTTTCCGAATGCGTAAGGCCGCTTTCGCCCTTTAAGAGCGCAAGAAGCGCGCCGTCGTGCGACAAAGCGGCGGAGGCGGTGGAGCTCGAGGTGGATACGCTTAAAAGGAGCATGGAAAACCCTCCAGTATGGCGTCGTAGCGCGCGCCGTGCGGCTTAAACTCGATGGTGCGCAAATCATTGCCGCTTCCGAGGATGCGTATTGCAAGCCTTTCTTCGGGAAGCACGTCCTCCACGTTTTCGCACCATTCCATGGCGACGATGCCGTTTTGAGCGAGGTAATCCTCAAAGCCGATGCGGTAAAGCTCGTCCGCGTCCGCAAGGCGGTACGCGTCGAAATGATAGAGCTTTATGCCATTACCCTCGTGCTCGCGCACAATGGTGAACGTAGGGCTCGTGACATCGCGAATACCTAAACCCTTCGCCACGGCACGCGTGAACGCGGTCTTGCCCGCGCCCAAATCGCCGTACAGCGCGAGAAACGCGCCGGGGAAAAGACGTTCGGAAAGCGCTAACCCCAAGCGTTCGGTATCTGCTTCGCTCAAATTTTTAAAAACCAAAGCTTCCATATCAATAATTGTAAGCGCCCTGCTCCATGAGCTCGCGGCGCAAATCCAAAAGTCTGTCGTTTTGTATCGCCTCGCGCACGCGCTCCATGAGCCTTAACGAGAAGCGGAGATTGTGCATGGTGATGAGCTGTGCGGCGAGGATTTCCTTGGATTTTACGAGGTGGCGGATATATGCGCGCGTAAAACCGTTTTTGCAGGCGTAGCAGTCGCAGTTTTCCTCGATGGGCGAAAAATCGCGCTCGAAGGTCGCGTTTCGGAGCATTTTCTTGCCGCTCCCCGTCAGCGCAAGGCCGTTTCGGGCGATGCGTGTTTGCAAAACGCAGTCAAACATGTCGATGCCGCGTATCGCGCCCTCCACGAGGCAATCGGGGCTGCCCACGCCCATGAGATAGCGGGGCTTTTCCGTGGGCATATAGGGCATCATTTCCTCGAGCATCTCATACATCAAAGGCTTCGGCTCGCCCACGCTCAGGCCGCCTATGCCGTAGCCGATACAGTCAAGCTCTGCCATGAATTTGGCGCTTTCGATGCGAAGCTCCTTATAGGTGCCGCCCTGCACGATGCAGAAAAGCGCCTGATCTTCGCGCGTGTGTGCCTGTTTGCAGCGAACAGCCCAACGGTGCGTGCGCTGCATGGCCGCGCGGGCGTAGTCCTCGTCGCAGGGGTAGGGGGCGCATTCGTCAAAGGCCATGGCAATATCCGCGCCTAAAGCCTGTTCGATCTCCATCACGAGCTCGGGCGTGAAAAAATGCTTGCGGCCGTCGAGAAGCGAGCGGAACTCTACGCCGTTTTCGTGTATTTTGTTGGCGGCGGAAAGGCTGAACACCTGAAAGCCGCCGGAGTCCGTGAGGATGGGCCTGTCCCAGCGCATGAACGCATGCAGGCCGCCCGCCTCCTCCACGAGCTTGTGTCCCGGGCGCTCGAACAGATGATAGGTGTTCGCTAAAATGATGCCCGCGCCTGCATCCTTAAGGTCGCGCGGGGTCATGGCTTTTACGGTCGCCTGCGTGCCCACGGGCATATAGCAGGGGGTGTCGATCACGCCGTGCGGCGTAGTGAGCCGCCCGAGGCGCGCGCCCGACTGCTTGCAGACATGGAGGACTTCAAAACGAAACGGTTTCATGCTTAAGGCAAGGGGAGTCGAACCCCTGCGCCGCAAAGCTGCGATTTTGGCGCACTGCATCGTCATCATCAGTCGTCGTAGCCCCGCTACGGCTCCCTCTTCTTCCTTGCATTGCATCCAAACTGGCAGCTTTGCGGTCAAGGAGTTTAGAGGGTCGGAAAGTGCGTCAGTGCAAGGCAGAGGCATGAAGGCGTAGTGGCGCACGCGAGGCCACAGGCCTTGGCCCGAAGGGCCCCGGCTCCGCCGGACACTACGGCGAGTGCCGATAACGTAGCGAGCCGTGCTTTCCGGCCCTCTAAACCGCAGGGGTTCGGTTCCCCTTGCCTTAGCTCCGAACTTTATAAAATGAGCATCGCGTCGCCGAAGGAGAAAAAGCGGTAGCGCTCCTTCACGGCATGTTCGTAGACCTTTAACATCTCCTCGCGGGTGCATAGCGCGCTCACGAGCATAAGCAAGGTGGATTCGGGCAGGTGGAAGTTGGTGACGAGCGCGTCCACCGCTTTAAAACGGTAGCCGGGCGTGATGAAAATGCCCGTCCAGCCGGATTTCGCATGGATAACGCCCGCATCGTCGGCTACGCTTTCGAGCGTGCGGCACGAGGTGGTGCCCACGCAAACGATGCGGCCCTTCGCGGCGCGGGCCTCGTTGATGGCGCGCGTGGCTTCCTCCGTGACCTCGTAATATTCCTCGTGCATGTGGTGTTCCTCCACGTTTTCCGCGGAAACGGGGCGGAAGGTGCCTAAACCAACGTGCAGCAGGATATCCACGATCTTCACGCCGCGCGCGGCGATTTCACGTAAAAGCTCGTCGGTGAAGTGAAGGCCCGCCGTCGGCGCGGCGGCGGAGCCGTTGTCGCGGGCGTATACGGTTTGGTAGCGTCCGCTTTCCGCAAGGCGCTCGGTAATGTACGGCGGCAGGGGCATTTCGCCCGCCCGGTCGAGCACTTCCTCGAAAATACCCTCGTAAAGAAGCTCCACCACGCGGCCGCCCGCTTCGGTAGGCTCCAAAATGCGCGCGCTCAGCTCGTCGTTTATTTTGTAGACGAGCCCTTCCTTAGCACGTTTGCCCGGACGCACGAGCGCTTCCCAGCGTTTATCGCCGACGCGCTTAAGAAGAAGTATCTCCATAAGCCCGCCCGTATCCTCGCGCACGCCGTGGAGGCGGGCCGGGATGACGCGCGTAATGTTTCGAACGAGCGCGTCGCCGGGGCGAAGGTACTCTAAAAGATCCGTAAATACACGGTCGCTCACGGCTTTTTCCCGCCTGTCGTACACGAGAAGGCGCGACGCGCTGCGGTTTTTTAAAGGCGTTTGCGCGATCAGCTCCTGCGGGAGGTCGTAGTAAAAGTCGCCGGTCTTCAAAGCGTTGAAAACTCCTTTTGTGCGTAAAACACCATGCTGATTATACGGGAAAAAGGGAGGTTTTGCAACCGCGGCGCAAGCGGTTACCCCTTGATGACCACGCGCATGAAACGCCCTTTGCCGCGTTTGAGCACAAATTCGTTCCCCGCGGGCAGTGGAGCATCGGCCGCCTCCACGAGCGCGCCGTCGAGCCTTATACCCTTTCCGGCGATGAGCCGCCTCGCCTCGGAGTTGGAGGAGGCGAGGCCGCATAGCCGCACGAGCTCCGCCAAGTTTTTCGGGCGCTCGTTAAGGACGGCTTCTTCAAGGCTTTCCGGCGTTTCACCCGCCGCGACGCTTTGGTAACGCTCCCTCGCGAGGCGCGCCTCGTCCGCTCCGCAGTACATGGTTACGATTGCGTCCGCGTAGCGCGCATGCGCCTTCACCATATCCTCTTTCAAAAGCGCGTCGTAATCGCGCGCGGCA
>JAJFTZ010000093.1 GCA_021372675.1 Eubacteriales bacterium | reverse complement strand
CTCAAACTGATTTCGAGTCAGCCCCGTTATGACCGCTTCGATACCTCTCCAAGTTTTTGCGCTTGCCGCGCAAAGGAAATTATACAGGATGCCGCGCAAAAAAGCAATTCGTTTTTGCTTGCCGTTTCGCGCGGCCTCCCCTCCCCCTACGCCAGCAGCACCCTGTCGGTAGCAAGGCGTTCGCCACTCGCCTGCGCGAACTTTTGCATCAAGTCCTCCACGCTGAGCAGGCGCTTTTCGCTTTCCGGGATATCGAGGATCACGCTGCCCTTGTCCATCATAATAAGGCGGTTGCCGTAGGCGAGCGCCTGTTTCATGTTATGCGTGACCATGATGGTGATGAGCTTGTTGTCGCGCACGATCTGATCCGTGGCGGCCATCACCTTTTCGGCGGTGTGCGGGTCGAGCGCTGCGGTGTGCTCGTCGAGCAGGAGAAGGCGCGGGCGCTTGATGGTCGCCATAACGAGCGTGAGCGCCTGCCGCTGGCCGCCCGATAGGGTGCCTACCTTCGCCGTGAGGCGCGTTTCGAGGCCGAGGCCGAGCGCGCCGAGGGTGGATTTGTAGCCTTCGCGCTCCTTCACCGGCACGCCCCAGCGCAGGCCGCGCCTGCCGCCGCGCCGCACGGCAAGCGCGAGGTTTTCGTCGATGCCCATACGCGAGGCGGTGCCCAGCATGGGGTCTTGGAACACGCGGCCGAGGAGCTTGGCGCGCTTGTGCTCCGGGAGGCGCGTCACGTCCGCGCCGTCGATTATGATGCTGCCGCTGTCGATGGGGAATACGCCCGCGATGGCGTTGAGGAGCGTGGATTTGCCCGCGCCGTTGCCGCCGATCACGGTCACGAAATCGCCCTCGCCGAGGGTGAGAGAAATATTGTCGAGCGCGACGCGTTCGTTGACGCTTCCTTTGTTGAAGGTTTTCCCTAAGCCTTGTATGGTGAGCATGGCGGCTTCTCCTTAACGCTTTTTGAGCTTGTTGAGCTTTTCCTTGGCGACGGGCATGGCGAGCGCGAGCGCCACCGTGATAGCGGTGAACAGCTTCAGGTCGGTCGTTTCCATGCCGAGCTCGAGCACGAACGCGATGATGATGCGGTAGGCAATCGCGCCGAGCGCGAGGGAAATGAGGTTGTTGAAGAAATTGCGCTTGCCGAACAGCACCTCGCCGATGATAACCGAGGCGAGGCCTATCACGATGGCCCCCGTGCCCATCTGGATATCCGCGTACTGCTGGTACTGCGCGATAAGCGCGCCCGAGAGCGCCACGAGGCCGTTGCTCAAAATGAGGCCGATGATCACCATCGTATCGGTGTTTACGCCCTGCGCGCGTATCATGCCGGGGTTGTTGCCCGTGGCGCGTATGGCGCTGCCGAGCTCCGTGCCGAAAAACCAGTAAAGGACGCAGACGATCACGAGCACACACACGAAGCCCAGTACCATCACCGCGTTTTTTTGGCTCATGCCGAGCGCCTGCAGCGGCGTGTACACGTTTTCGATCTTCAGAAGCGAGATGTTCGCCTTGCCCATGATGCGTATATTGACCGAATAGAGGGCGATCATCGTGAGGATGCCCGAAAGCAGTCCGGGTATCTTGAGCTTTGTGTGCAAAAGCCCCGTGGCGGCCCCCGCGGCCATGCCGCCGAGTATGGCGACACCCGTGGCGAGGTAAGGGCTCGCCCCGTCCATGATCATACGCGCGGCGATGGCAGCGCCCGTAACGAGGCTGCCATCCACCGTGAGGTCCGAAAATTCGAGCACGCGGTAGGTAAGAAACACGCCGATGGTCATCAGCGCCCACAATAGGCCCAAGGATACCGCGCCGTGAAGGATTTGAAGCATGGATACTCTCCTAAAAGTTTTTTGCGCGGGGAACGGCCCCCGCACGGGCCGTTCCCCGCGATATGCGGCATTACGGCCTTACGATAAAGGCTTTCAGGTCCTCGGGAATCGTTACGCCGATGGCGTCCGCCACGTTGCCGTTTATGGTGAAATCGAACTCCTTAAGCGATTCCACGGGCATGGTCGCGGTCGATTCGCCGTTCAAAACGCGCACGGCCATTTCGCCGGTCTGGTAGCCGAGGTTATAGTAGTTGATGCCGAGGGTGGCGAGGCCGCCGCCCAGCACCATGTTCGCCTCGCCGCAGATGAGGGGGATCTTTGCCTCCTCCGCGACCGCGCCTATGGTGGGGATGGCGGAGGCGAGCGTGTTATCCGTGGGGATGTACACGGCGTCGCACTTGCCAACGAGGGACTGCGCGGCCTGCTGCACGTCGTTGGCGTTGGTGACGGTTTGCTCCACCACGCTAAGCCCGCGCTTTTCGGCCTCGGCCTTGGCGATCGCCGCCTGCAAAACGGAGTTGTCCTCGCTCGAGGTGTACAGAATGCCCACGGTCTTTGCTTCGGGCACGAGCTTCACAAGCAGGTCGAACTGTTCGGCGATGGGGTTCATATCGTTGGTGCCCGTCACGTTGCCGCCCGGTGCTTCGGCGCTCGCTACGAGGCGCGCGTCCACGGGATCGGTCACGGCGGTGAAAAGGACGGGGATCGTAGTCGTGAGCGAGGCGATGGACTGCGCCGCCGGGGTGGCGATGGCGAGCACGAGATCCACCTTATTGTTCACGAAGCGGTTGCTCATGGTGGAAAGGTTGTTGGTATCCGCCTGCGCGTTTTGCACGTCGAAGGTCACGTTCACACCCTCGGTAAAGCCGTTGTCGGCGAGCGCCTTGATGAAGCCTTCGCGCGCGGCATCGAGCGCGTTGTGCGTAACGTACTGCAAAATGCCGATGGTGAGCATGTTTTCGGGCGCGCCGCTCGCGGGGGCGGAGGTGCCCGGCACGTCGGTCGCGGGGGCGGGCGTGGCGTCGCCGTCGGCAGTGGAGGGGTTCTGCGCCGCTACGGTGCAGCCGAGCATCCCGAGGCACAGGCTCAGCGCCAGAAGAAGGGCGATCGCGGTCTTAAAGTTTTTCATGGTTCTCCTCCTAAAAATAAATTATAGTTTGCTCTTTCCGTACGCTTAGGGGTTCGGTGGCTTCTTTGCAGGGAGTGCCGACCGCGACCCTAATTGTCGCCGGAGGCGATATCCGTAGCGCCCGTAGGGTGTGAGCTTGCGAGGCCCTCAGCGGGAGACGCCTCGGCCACTCGGCCTTCGGGCCCCGCAGGTACTTCCTGTACCCCTCAAAAAAGTGGCCATCGGACACTTTTTTGAATGAAAATAGCCCGTCCTTTGACATCATCAAAGGACGGGCGTTATGCCGTGTTACCACCTTTGTTCGCCTTTGCCTCGCGGCAAAAGCCTCATCGGGTACGTACATACCCTATCGCTGTAACGGGCGATCCCGGCGCCGGTCTAGTAAGCTTTCGCCTTTCTTCGGGCTGCTCTGCGGATGTATCAAAGCGCAGCCCCGCTTCCTCGCACCATCCGGAAGCTCTCTGAAAAAGGCCAAACCGCTTCTTTGTTCCGCGTATTCGCATTTGTTGAGATGGATTATATCCTAAGCGCGCTGCGGATGTCAAGAGAAAATATATAATTTATTTTTATACAAATTTTGGCCGCAAAACGGATGCTTATTTCAATGTATCCGAAATGTATGCCTTTAAATCCTCCGGCACGGTGATGCCGATGGCTGCGGCGACGCCGCCGTTGATGAGAAAATCGAACTTTTGGAGCGACTCCACGGGCATGGTCGCGGTCGGTTCGCCCTTCAAAACGCGCACTGCCATTTCGCCGGTCTGGTAGCCGAGGTTATAGTAGTTGATGCCGAGCGTTGCAAGGCCCCCGTCCTCCACCATGGTGGAAGCGCCGCAGATCACGGGCAGCTTATATTCCTCCGCCACCGCGCCCACGGTAGGCATGGCCGAAGCGAGCGTGTTATCCGTGGGGATGTATACGGCGTCGCATTTGCCTGCAAGCGATTGCATGGCCTGCTGCACATCGTTGGTGTTGGCAACGGTCTGTTCCGCCACGCTGAGCCCGCGCTTTTCGGCCTCGGCCTTGGCGATCTTCGCCTGGATGATGGAATTATCCTCGCTCGAGGTATAAAGGATGCCCACCGTTTTGGCGTCGGGCACGAGCTTCACGAGAAGGTCGAGCTGTTCCGCGATGGGATTCATGTCGTTAGTGCCCGTCACGTTGCCGCCCGGCTCTTCGGCGCTCTTTACGAGGCGCGCGTCCACGGGGTCGGTCACGGCGGTAAAAAGGATAGGAATGTCAGTCGTGAGCGAGGCGATGGACTGCGCCGCGGGCGTGGCGATGGCAAGAACGAGATCCACCTTATCGTTCACGAAGCGGTTGCCCGCAGTGGAAAGGTTGTTGGTATCCGCCTGCGCGTTTTGCACATCGTACGTTACGTTTACGCCCTCGACGTAGCCGTTGTCGGCAAGCGCCTGCACGAAGCCCTCGCGCGCGGCGTCGAGCGCGTTATGGGTGACGTACTGCAAAATGCCGATGCGGAGCATGGTTGTGGGCGCCTCCGCCGCGGGGGCGGAGGTATTCGGCGCGTCGGCCGCGGACGCGGCGTCGCTATCGGCAACAGAGGGGTTTTGCGCCGTTGCGGCGCAGCCGAGCAGGCCGAGGCACAGCGCCAGCGCCAGAAGAAGGGCGATTGCGGTCTTGAAGCTTTTCATGGTTTTCCTCCTAAAATGTATTTCAAATTCTTTATGCGCTTTTAAGGTTCGGGAGCCTTGGCTCCCGGAGGCTTTAACCCGCCGCCAGCGACATGTGCGGCGGCGGCGGAAGGCCTTGCGCAGCAAGGGCTTCTTTGCAGGAAGTACCGATCGCGAGCTTGCGAGCAGGCACTTCCTGTAACCCTCAAAAAAGTGGCCGTAGGACACTTTTTTGAATAAAAAAAGCCCGCCCTTTGAAAATTCAAAGGACGGACGCAATGCCGTGTTACCACCTTTGTTCGCCTATGCCTCGCGGCAGAAGCCTCATCGGGTACCATCATACCCTATCGCGTTAACGGGCGATCCCGGCGCCGCTCTACTCGGCTCCATAAGGGGCCTTTCCTCGGGCTGCTGTGCGGATGAATTCAAAACGCAGCTTTGCCCCTCGCACCGACCGGGAACTCTCTGAAAAGCCAAACCGTTTCTATGTTTCCGCCTGTTCGCATTTGATTAAGGAGCATTATAGCGTCTATTCCGCGGGCTGTCAACATCAAAATATATTTATTATTATGCAAAATAGTGCTTGAAATATGTATATAAATGCAGTACAATGACCCCATTGAAGATTTTAGCCGCAAGGCATGGAGGAATATTTATGAAAAACAAGAAGCTTGCCGCGCTCGCGTCGCTGTTGATCGCATCGGTACTTTTGCTTAGCGCATGCGCGGCGGCCATCCCCGCAAACGCGGTGTTCTCTTTGGATGACCTGCCGGGCAAGAAGATCGGCGTGCAGCAGGGCACCACGGGCGCCATCTACGCGGAGGATTATACCGAGTTAGGCTCCACGGTGGAGCAGTATACCAAAACGACCGACGCCATACAGGCGCTCAAGCAGGGCAAGATCGACTGCGTGATCCTCGATAACGCGCCCGCGCAGGTATATGTATCGCAAAACAGCGATCTTACCCTGCTGAGCGATCCCTTCGCCGTGGAGGATTACGCGATCTGCCTGAGCAAGGAAAACGCGGAGCTTGGCGGCGCGATCAACGACGCGCTCGCGGCGCTCAAGGCAGACGGCACGATCACCTCCATCCTCGCCAACTACATCGGCGACGCGGCGGGGCAAACGCCCTACGTGTCCTCCAACGCGGACTTTTCGGGCGGCAAGCTCGTGATGGCGACGGAGGCCACCTTCCCGCCGTACGAATACTACGAGGGTGAAAAGGTGGTCGGCATCGATGTGGATATCGCGCAGGCCGTGGCGGATCTTCTCAAGATGGAGCTTACGGTGGAGGAGATGGCGTTCGATTCCATCATCCCCGCGGTGCAGAGCGGCAAGGCGGATATCGGCGCGGCGGGCATGACGGTAAGCCCCGACAGGCTTTTAGAGGTGGATTTCACGGATTCCTATGCCACGGGCACGCAGGTCGTTATTGTGCGCGCGAAATAACGGGGCTGCGTTGCGTTTGTAGGGCCGATTTTATATCGGCCCGCTGCGCGTATGGCCGCACGCCGGGCGGGCGTGAATCCGCCCCTACGGTTATGTTGCCTATTAAAGTAAGCGGAGAATCTATTATGTTCCAAGGTCTCGCGCGATGGGCGCAAAGCGTCTACGAAAATTTATGCGGCGATTTTTACGTCAACTTCATCAAGGACGGCCGTTGGCATTATCTCGCGGACGGCCTCCTCGTTACGCTGAAGATCGCTTTTTTTGCGGTGATACTCGGCGCGGTATTGGGCGCGCTTGTGGCGATGGTGCGCACCGACCGCGATATGACCGGCCGTAAAGCCTTCCTTAACGCCGTTTGCAGGGCGTACGTGGCTTTCGTGCGCGGCACGCCGGTGGTGGTGCAGCTTTTGATCCTATACTTTCTCGTGTTCACCTCGCCCGCGGTGAGCAAGGTCACCGTAGCCGTGCTCACGTTCGGGCTCAACTCCGGCGCGTACACGTCGGAGATATTCCGCGCGGGCATTATGAGCGTGGACCGCGGCCAGTTCGAGGCCGGGCGCTGCCTCGGGCTTTCGTACGGGCAGGCCATGCGCCGCGTGGTGCTGCCGCAGGCGGTCAAAAACGTGCTTCCCGCGCTCGGCAACGAGTTTATCACGCTCGTCAAGGAGACCTCCGTGGCGGGCTATATCGCGCTCGTAGACCTCACCAAGGCGGGCGACATCATCCGCGGGCTCACGTTTTCGGCGTTTATGCCGCTTCTCGCCGTGGCGTTTTTATACTTCGGCATTGTGAGCCTTTTGAGCTTCGGCGTAACGCGTTTGGAAAGGAGGCTTCGTGAAAATGAGCGGTGAAGCCATCCTCCGCGCGGAGGAGCTGTGCGTGCGCTACGGCAAGCTGCGCGCGCTCAACGGCGTTTCGGCCGAGATCAAAAAAGGCGAAACGGTGGTCGTCATAGGCCCGTCGGGCTCGGGGAAATCAACGCTCCTTCGAGCGTTCAACCTCCTTGAAAAACCCTCGAGCGGCAAGGTGTTTTTCGAAGGGCAGGACGTTGCCGCGGCTCGCGACATCGACCGCATCCGCGCCAAAATGGGCATGGTGTTCCAGCAGTTCAACCTTTTCCCGCACCTCACGGTGCTCGGCAACCTCACGCTTGCGCCGAGGCTCGTGTTAAAATGCACGGAGGAAGAGGCGGTTCTCCGCGCGCGTGCACTGCTGAGCCGCGTGGGCCTCGACGATCGCGAAAGCGCGTACCCCGCGCAGCTTTCGGGCGGGCAAAAGCAGCGCGTCGCCATCGTGCGCGCGCTATGCATGGAGCCGGATGTGATGCTGTTCGACGAGCCGACGAGCGCGCTCGACCCCGAGATGGTGGGCGAAGTGCTCGCGGTGATGCGCTCGCTCGCGCAGGGCGGCATGACCATGGCGGTGGTGACGCACGAAATGGCGTTCGCGCGCGAGGTCGCCACGCGCGTGCTGTTTATGGACGAGGGCGTTATCGTGGAGGAAAACACCCCGAAAGAAATCTTCTCAAACCCCCAAAGCGAAAGGCTCAAGGGTTTTTTGGCGAAGCTATTGTAGGGTGCGGCGGCGCTGCAATATCAAAATAGGTAAAATTCTCAAAAACCCCTTTACATTGCGGCTTTGAACGCATATAATACCCGTTGTGATGTCAGCGCTGCTTACCGAGGGGATTTGTGGTAAGTTCCCGATCCGGTTTTGCGGCGTATTTTTATGCCCTTTTACGGCGCAGAAACGGAGTAAACCTTGTTAAAATTCGACCAAATGGAACTTCCCGGCGAAATTTCCCGGGCAATTACGGACCTCGGCTTCGAGGAGGCCACGCAGATACAGTCCGACGCCATCCCCCTGATGCGTCAGGGCGCGGATATCATAGGCCGTTCGCAGACGGGCACCGGCAAAACGCTCGCATTTGCCGTGCCCGCGGTGGAGCTTATCGACCCGGACGTGCGCGCGGTGCAGGTATTGGTGCTTTGCCCCACGCGCGAGCTCGCCTTACAGGCGTGCGGCGAGGTGCGAAAGATCGCCCGCTATAAGCGCGGCGTGGAGGCAGCGGAGGTCTACGGCGGCGCTTCCTTCGAGCGCCAGTTCACGCTTTTAAGGCGCGCCAACATCGTGGTCGGCACCCCCGGCCGCGTGATGGACCATATGCGCCGCGGCACCTTGAAGCTCGACCGCGTCGCGCTCGTGGTGCTCGACGAGGCGGACGAAATGCTCAGCATGGGCTTTCGCGAGGACATCGAAACCATCTTGAGCGAAACGCCCGAGAGCCGCCGCACGGCGCTTTTTTCGGCGACGATGCCGCCCGAGATCCTCGCCCTTACGCGGAAATTCCAGCGCGACCCCGTGCTTGTGGAGGTGGAGGCGCCGCGCATGACGGTGGACAGCATTGAGCAGTTCTACTGCGCCGTGCCTATGGGAAAAAAGCTCGAGGCGCTCGATCTGTTGCTCCAATACCACAGGCCGCGCCTCGCGCTGGTGTTCGCCAACACCAAAACGATGGTGGACGAGATTACCGAATTTTTAGGGAAAAACAACTACAACGCCGAGGGGCTGCACGGGGATATGAAGCAGGCGCAGCGCACCAAGGTGATGGAAAGCTTTAAGCGCGGCAAAACGAGCGTGCTCGTGGCGACCGACGTAGCGGCGCGCGGCATCGACGTGAGCGGCATCGAGTACGTGATCAATTACGACGTGCCGCAGAGCGCGGAATACTACACGCACCGCGTAGGGCGCACGGGCCGCGCGGGCAAGTCCGGCAGGGCGGTCACGCTCTGCTGCGGCGGCCGCCAGCTCGACGACCTTTACCGCATCAAGCGCTTCGTGCGCTGCGATATCACAAAAATGAGCCTCCCCTCCCCCGCCGACATCCGCCGAAGCGGCGAGGAGGCTATTTTAGACGCGCTCCGCGACGCCGTGGACGCCGGGGAGTTTAGCCACGTATCGCTTGTAGACGCGCTCGAGGCCGAGGGCTTTTCCTTAAAGGATATCGCCTCGGCGGCGCTCGAGCTCCGTTACGGCAAGCCGCGCGAAACGGCCGCGCTTATAGAGCCGCGTACACATAGCGCATTTGCGCGAAAGGAAGGCTCCGCAGGCCCCGCGGCGGACGTGCCGAACATGGCGCTTAGCATCGGCAGATCGTGCGGCGTCGCGCCCGCGCACATCGTGGCGGCCGTAGCGCAGGCGACCGGCCTCAACGGCGGCGACATCGGCAGGATCGAGATACGCGACGACGTTACGCTCGTGGCCGTGCCGGAAAGCGAGCTCGCAAACGCCGTAAGCGCCATGAACCGCTCGAAAATACGCGGCAAGCAGATCTCCGCAACGGCCTACGCCTACAAAAAGCCGGATAACCGCCCGCGCGCCTACCCCGCGCGCGACCGCGCCGAGCGGCGCGACTACGACAAGCGCGATCGCAATTACGGAAAGGATTACCGCAGCTTGCCGCCGAAGAAGCGGGGCAGATAAAATCGCGCGATTGCTCAGTTTTCGCAGGGGCGGATTACATATCCGCTCCTTTTTTGCTATAATAGTCCCACCGACAAAGGGGGAAAGCACATGGTCACGTTTCGGGAACTTTACGACAGGCTCGTCACCGCCTCCGCGCAAAACCAAATGGAGGGCGAGCTTGACGCGCTCAAGGCCGACGAATTCGACCCGCATCACCTCAATTGCCTCCTGAACCCAAAGGCGCATCCCGTGGTGCTCCGCACGGACGCTTGCGACTGCGGCATGGCCGAGGACCCACCCTGCGCCGTAAGGTGTTTGTTCGACGCGATCTTTCGCGACGAAAAGGGCGCCGTGAGCATAGACCCCACGCGCTGCGTGGGCTGCGGGGACTGCATCGACGCGTGCGCCTGCCAAAAGCTCACGGAAAGCAAGGATATCCTGCCCGCGCTCGCGGCCGTGCACAGCGCCAAGGCGCCCGTGTACGCCATGATCGCGCCCGCGTTCATCAACCAGTTCACCTCGGACGTTACGCCGGGCAAGCTTCGCGCGGCGTTCAAGCGCCTCGGGTTTACCGGTATGGTGGAGGTGGCGCTGTTCGCGGATATTCTCACCTTGAAGGAAGCCCTCGAGTTTGATAAGAACATCGTCACCGAAAAGGATTATCAGCTCACGAGCTGCTGCTGCCCCATGTGGATCGCCATGATTAAAAAGGTCTACCACGAGCTTATGCCGCACGTGCCCGCATCGGTCTCGCCCATGGCTGCATGCGGACGCGCCATCAAAAAGCTGCATCCGGACGCGGTCACCGTATTCATCGGCCCCTGCTTGGCAAAAAAGGCCGAGGCCCGCGAAAAGGATATCGCGAGCGCGGTGGATTTCGTTTTGACCTTCCACGAGATACGCGACGTGTTCGACGCCGCGCGCATCGACCCCGCGAAAATGCCCGAGGACGACCGTGACCATTCCTCCCGCACGGGCCGCATCTACGCCACCACCGGCGGTGTGAGCGAAGCCGTGCAGGCGACCGTAAAGCGCCTCAACCCCCACCGCCCCATCGCCGTAAGGGCCATACAGGCCGACGGCGTGCCCGCGTGCCGCGCCATGCTTTCCGACCTGCAAGCGGGTAATATCACGGCGAATTTTTTAGAGGGCATGGGCTGCGCGGGCGGCTGCGTGGGCGGCCCCAAGGTTTTGATTTCCAAGGAGGAGGGCCGTAAAAACGTGTACGAATACGGCGACGGCGCCGCGTACCTTACCCCCGTCGAAAACCCCTATGTGACGGAGCTATTAAAAAGGCTCGGCTTCGATAGCATCGAAAGCCTTTTGGAGCACAGCGATATGTTCACCCGCGATTTCAGCCTGTAGGTAATAGAATGGACGAGCTTCGCGCCGCGCTCGCGGCGGCCTTTACGGATACCACCTATAAGATCGTGCTGAGCGCGGCTTTGCAAAAGGACGCGCAAAAGCTTACGCTCGTCCGCAAGGAGCACGGCTTTCAGGCGGAGCGGCGCGTGGGCGCGCAAGCGTTCCACGAAAACCTTACCGAGGAGGAGGCGTGCGTGCGCATAGAACAGCTCATGGGCGCCGCCTACCGCCAGTACAATGCGTGGGACGACGCTTACGAGCACATGGTGCGCGTCGGCAAGGACGGCAAGGCGTTTCACACGAAAAGCCGTTTGGAGCGCGCGCCAAAGAAGGAAACGGCGCACGACCGCGAAAAGAGCCGCTTTTTAAAGGAGGGCGAGCCAATCGGCCCGCTCGTGGAGATGGGCGTATTCACCCCGGACGGGCGTATCGTGAAGGCGATGTACGATAAATACCGGCAGATCGACCGTTTTTTAGAGATCGTGGACGACGCGCTTTCCGCACACGACCCCCAAAAGCCGCTCACGGCGGTGGATTTCGGCTGCGGCAAATCCTACCTCACCTTTGTGCTCTACCACTATTTCACGAAGATCAAGGGCTTTCCCCGCGTGGATATGACGGGGCTCGACCTAAAAAAGGACGTCATCGAAAACTGCAACGCCGCGGCGAAAAAATTCGGCTACGAAAACCTGCGTTTTCAACTCGGCGACATACGCGGCTACGAAGCCGATACGCCCATCGACATGGTGGTGAGCCTCCATGCGTGCGACACCGCCACCGACTACGCGCTTTCAAACGCCGTAGGCTGGGGCGCGCGCTACATTTTTTCGGTGCCCTGCTGCCAGCACGAGCTGAACGCGCAGATCAGAACCGAAAGCCTATCCTTGCTTACGCGCTACGGCATCGTGAAGGAGCGCGCGGCGGCGCTGTTTACCGACGCCATCCGCGCGGGGCTTTTGACCGCCTGCGGCTATAAAACACAGGTGCTGGAGTTTGTAGACCTTTCGCACACCCCGAAAAACCTGCTTCTTCGCGCGCAAAAAGCGAACCTTCCCTTAGAGACGCGGCGCGCCGCCCTAAAGGAGGTCGAAGCGCTCATGGAGGCATTCCGTTTGAAGCCGACGCTGTACGCTTTGTTGAAGGAAAGGCTGCCGTAGAACCGGTGACCCCTACATGAACCATCTGAAAAAACCGCCATATGTTATAGCATGGCGGTTTTATATTTGTACGATCACAGCGCGCGGGATTTCGAGCGGTTCACGGGCGCGGAGCTTCCGTATCTCAGCTACGGGCGCATCGCCATGCGCGGCTTCTTGGGGCAGAGCGATACCGACGTGGCGTGGACGGATATGCGGCTTCTCGAGGCGTACGACGCGCTTTGCAAGGCGCGAGGCGCGGCGCTTTACGCGGGCGCAGGCTTTAAGCGCGTAATGGGCGGCCTGCACGCGGGGCAGTCGGCCCACTACGCGGGGCTGGCGCTCCATATGGGGCAGGGGATGAGTACGGCCGAGCGCGAGGAGCTTCGCATTTCGGCGGTCGAAACGGGGCTTTTTTCCTATGTGGAGCCGGGCTATCTCGCGCCCGTATGGGTACACGCGGAGGTCGCGGCCGCGCCGCCGTGCGCCCTCTCGCGCTCTTATCCGTATCTCGCGCGGGGCATGCGCGGCGTGCATGCTTTTGTTTTGCAGGATGCGCTTTTATGCTGCGGCTTCAGCGCCGCGCTCACGGGCACGGTTGACGCGGCAACGGAGCGCGCGCTTTTACGCTTTCGCGAAAGCGAAGGGCTCTCGCCCGGCGCCTTTGCGGACGCGCCGCTTTGGTCCAGGCTCATGAAAAAGGCGGCGGGCCAAAAGCGGGCCGAATAGGAAAGCGCGTTTTTCGCAAAAGTAATAACTGGCGCGTATTTTTTGCATGTGATACAATATATCTTGCAAAAAAATGGCAAAAGCCATGGAGGATATACGAATGACAATTAAGCTCAAAGGCGCATGTATCATAGGCCAGTCCGGCGGCCCCACCTCGGTCATCAACGCAAGCGCATACGGCGTCATAAAGACCGCGCTCGCCTCCCCCGACATCACGAAGGTCTACGGCGCGGCGCACGGCATACGCGGCGTGCTCGACGACGTGCTCTACGATATGGGCGCGGAGGACGGGCGTGAGCTTGCGCTCCTTATGAACACGCCCTCGTCGGCGCTCGGTTCCTGCCGCTACAAGCTCAAGGACAGCGCCGTAGACGAAACCGATTACAAGCGTATTTTGGAGATCTTCAAAAAGTATGACGTCCGCTATTTCTTCTACAACGGCGGCAACGACTCCATGGATACCTGCAACAAAATCTCGAAATACATGCAGAAGCAGGGCTACGAATGCCGCATCATGGGCGTGCCCAAAACTATCGACAACGACCTTTTCGGCACCGACCACTGCCCCGGCTTCGCGTCCGCGGCCAAGTACGTAGCCACTACCTGCATGGAGCTTTACCTCGACGCGCGCGTATACGATAAGGGCATGGTGTGCGTTCTCGAGTGCATGGGCAGGCACGCGGGCTGGCTCACCGGCGCGTCCGGCGTCGCGACGTTCCGCGGCATGGGCCCCGATCTCATCTACCTGCCCGAGCGCGTGTTCGACCTTGAAAAGTTCCTCGACGACGTGGAGGCCGTTTACCGCAAGCAGGGTAACTGCCTCGTGGCCGTTTCCGAGGGCGCGCACGACGAAAACGGCACGCTCATCGTGGAAGCGGCGCTCGAAAACGCCACGGTGGACGCCTTCGGGCACAAGCAGCTCGGCGGCCTCGCGGCCTTCCTCGCCGAAAAGGTGAAGGAGCGCATGAACGTCAAGGTGCGCGCCATCGAGTTTTCGCTCATGCAGCGCTGCGCCGCGCACAGCGCCTCCCAGACGGACGTGGAGGAATCCTTCCTCTCGGGCAAAACCGCCGTGGAATACGCCGTATCCGGCATCACCGATAAAATGGTGGGCTTTGAGCGAAGCTTCGATGAAAACGGCAAATATGTTTGCAATATCAGGCTCATCGACCTTGCGGACGTCGCCAATACCGAAAAAAAGGTGCCCGACAGCATGATAAACGCGGCGGGCAACGGCATTACGCAGGAATTCGTCGATTACGTGCTGCCCCTTCTCGAGGGCGAGGCAAGGCCCGTGTACGAGCACGGCGTGCCGCGCTTCGCGAGGCTCAAAAAGGTGCGGGCCGTACCGAACAAGTAAGAAAGCTCAGACGCCGACCGTAAAGCGCATAAAAACAAACGGCGATATGCTCCCCAAAAGGGCGCATATCGCCGTTTTCGCATGAGCAGCTATCCGTTCACCGTTACCTCGCATTCGTGCGCGCTGAGCGCTTGGCAAAATACGATGCCGTCGCTTACGAGCCTCAGCATGGGCCGCATGCCGGCGATCTCAAACCTGTCGGACGCGAACGCCAGACGCGGCGCGTCCTCATGCGTCGTAAGCAGAAGCCCCCTGTTCTCGGGGCAGCCGTTCAGCCATGCGTTTGCGATGCGCGTGATGTCAATTTCGAGCGCAGCGCTTTGCGGGTCATCGCAAAACTCCGTTTTTAAGGCATAGTCGATGCGCGGCGGCGCAAAGGCGTAGCCGCAGACGCTTGTAAAGTCGAGCAGCGGGTAGGCAAAATACCTGCCGCGCGGGCCGCAGCCGCCCGTCCCGCCCACAGGCAGTTTGAAAAGCACCAGCCTCGCCTCGCGAAGGCTCCGAAAGCCCATGCAGGGGGGCAGCGGCGCATACAGCACCGTAGAGTATCCGCCCCCTAAAAACAGCAGCCTTTCATCCGGGCACTGCTGAGGGACGCTGAAAGCGGAACCGACCAAAATATCGTCAATGTTCATAAAGTTCACCTCATTATTATATATATAGTATTTCACGCCAAACGTACACTGCGCACGCATTATTATGTCAGGGAATAAATTGTAGTGTAGGCGGGACGCCGCCTCGAAAATCACACTAGGATATATAGGAGGTACAATATGGAAATACCGGTAACGCCCTTAATAGTAACGGAGTTTGATTCGGACCTTGGCGAGGAAGGCATTTTGACGATCGCCTTTACCACCGCAGGCCCGATTACCTACAAAACCGGGACGACCCTGTACTTTTACGCGGTCATCACAGAGAATCTCGTCTCTCAAACCGTTTGTTTCACTCTGTCCGGCGGCGCTAACCCGCTGCCCGCAGACACGTACTCGTTCACGATCCCGAACGACAGTGACTTCACGAATGCAGCCACTGCCGAGGGAATCGTGTACTATACCGGCGTATAGTGATACGATAAGCAAAAAAGACGAAAGGCGCGCGGTTACCCGCGCGCCTCAGCTTGTCGAGAAACCCGGTTTACGCAGCAGCGGAAACCGGGTTTCTCGTAAAATGAAGTCTGAAAGCAGAGTAAAAAAGAGAGGAAAAAGAGGCCTTCCCCTTCCAATTAGCCAGCTTTTTGAGGTTCATGGCAGCGAATTTGAGCCTGACCCAATTTGACACCTGGGTCAGGCCTCGGTAGTGAGTATATCGCATACCATGTTTTTCTTTCGCATCTGCAAAGACCCGCTCAATCGTTTCCTTGCGTCGTGCGTAGAGCTCCTGGTATTTCGGCGTGTATCGTGCGTCCTCCGCGAGCTCGACGTAGTCTTGCCAGATATGGCGCGTTACGGTTTTCTCGCAATTCTTGGATTCAGTGCACAGATGGCGGGTCGGACATTTCTCGCAGATATAACTTCGGCTCTTGTATTCCCGGTAGCCTTCCCGGTTGGTGGTTGAATAGCGCAGCGTTTTGTATTCCGGGCAAATGATACAGTCGTAGTATTCATCGTAAACGTATTCCCACCATGCATGCCCGTCCTTCTTCGTCTGTGGACGCTTGTAGGCGCTCGAAAGAACTCTGCCGTCGTCAAACACTTTCTTGCAGATATGCGGCGTCTTGTATGCGCTGTCCGCTATCACCGTTTCTACCTGTGGAAACGCTTCGGTCACTTTGTCGTACACGTCGTCGAAAGCCACGCTATCGTGTACATTCCCGGACGTGATCACCGCTTCAAGAACAAAACCGTTTCTGTCACAGGCGGTATGCGCTTCATACGCGAAGCAACGCTTGTGCTCACCCTTGTGGAAAAGCCCGCTGTCCGGGTCGGTCGTGGAGCATGTGATTTTTCGTTGCTTCGCTGCTTTCTTCCGCTGTTTGAGCTTCTTTCGGGAGGTGCTGTTGTGCTTCTTCGGCTTGGGAGGCTCTCCGTCATCCTCCTCAAAGGGCAGCTTCTTGTGGGCTTCCCGGTCGGCATTGATTTCCGCCAGCAATTCCTCCCGGTAGCGCACCGCTGCTTCAGGCACCGCTTTCATTATCTTGCTGTGGATATTTGCGCTTGCTTTGATATGTGTGCCGTCGATGAACACGGCTTGCGGATACAAATATCCCGTTCCCGCAGCCTCCTCCAGTATCCAGGCGAAGATTTTCCCGATCGTTTCTTCCGTAAACCTGTGCCGGAAATTGTAGCTGACCGTGGAAAAATGCGGCGTTTCTTCACTTAAGGTATACCCCAGAAACCACCGGTAATAGATACTTCCGCTAATCTCTTCCGCCGTCCTCCGCAGCGAGGAAACCCCGTACAGATGTTGAATCAGCACCATCTTAATCAGTACCACAGGGTCAATTCCCGGTCGGCCATTGTCCTCACAGTACAGTTCTTCTACCATGCCGTAAACCCGTTCCCAATTCACCGCTGCGTCAATTTTCCGCAACAGGTGATCCTTGGGCACGAGGCTTTCCATATCCACAATCTCTACTACGCCTCGCTCCATTTTCCCTCGCGTTAGCATCATATCACCCTCTTATATTTTACCTCTTATATCACAAAAAGCCCAGTCGTTGCTGGACTTTCTCGACAAGCTG